>JAGRJL010000278.1 GCA_020442775.1 Lysobacterales bacterium
TGAACTCGGTCATCAGCGACACGCCGGGCCCCGAGGTGGCGGTAAAGGCGCGTGCGCCATTCCAGCCGGCACCGATCACCATCCCGATGGAGGCGATCTCGTCCTCGGCCTGGACGATGGCGTAGCGCTTGCGGCCGTCAGGGTCGGTGCGGAACTGCTTGCAGTAGCGTTCGAAGCCTTCGGCGGCGGAGGTCGACGGGGTGATAGGATACCAGGCACAAACGGTGGCCCCGCCGTAGACGCAGCCCAGCCCGGCTGCGCTGTTGCCGTCGACGAAGATCCGGTCGCCGACCCGGTCTGCGCGTTTCACCTTCAGCCCGATCGGCACTTTGATGTTTTCGACCGCCCAGTTCCGACCAATGTGGAACGCCTGCTGATTGGCCTCCACCAGCTGGGTTTTGCCGCGATACTGCTCGGTCAGCAGGGTCTCCACCACCTCGGCTTCGATCTCCAGCAGTTGCGACAGCACGCCGATGTACATGATGTTCTTGAGCAGCTGGCGCTGCCGCGGGTCGCTGTAGTGCTGCACACAAAGGGCGGTCAGCGGGACCCCGATCATGCGGATGTCATCACGCTGGTTGCCTGGCAGCAAGGGCTTGGTGCTGTCATACAACAGATAGCCACCCGGCTCGACTTCGGCCAGATCGGCCTGCCAGGTCTGCGGATTCATCGGCACCACGAAATCCACGCCCCCGCGGCGGCCCAGATGACCGTCTTCTGAAACCCTCACCTCATACCAGGTCGGCAATCCCTGGATGTTGGATGGAAAGATGTTGCGCGGGCTCACCGGCACACCCATCCGCAATATCGCCTTGGCAAACAGTTCGTTGGCGGAGGCCGAACCCGAACCGTTGACGTTGGCGAACTTGATGACGAAGTCGTTGGTAGCGCTGATGGGGGACGTCATGGTGCAAAGGGTCCAGCGCGTTGGGCCCAGTGCCCGACAGAGTCATTGTCACGATAGGGCCCAGGGCCCATGGCCCAGGGCCCAGGGTTGTTTCGACGAAGCGTCATGCGGCTCCTGCTTTCCTGGGCCCCGGGCCCTGAGCCCTGCGCCCTTTCTACGCTCTCGCTCTCCTGGGCCCTGAGCCCTGAGCCCTGCGCCCTTTCTACGCTCTCGCTCTCCTGGGCCCTGAGCCCTGAGCCCTGAGCCCTGTCTACGCTCTCGCTCTCCTGGGCCCCGGGCCCTGAGCCCTGAGCCCTATCTGCGCTCTTGCACTCCTGGGCCCTGAGCCCTGAGCCCTGAGCCCTGTCTCTGCTCCAACCCTTCATGCCGCCTTTCTCCCCGGACTCCGGCACTGCGGTCCGGCGTGGGTCATTTCCAGGAAGAATTTCTGCATGTCCCAGGCGCCGGTGGGGCAGCGTTCGGCGCAGAGTCCGCAGTGCAGGCAGACGTCCTCGTCCTTGACCATTACCCGGCCGGTCTTCAAATCGCCACCGACGTACAGATCCTGGGTCAGATTGAGTGCCGGCGCGGTGAGCCGCTGGCGCAGTTCGGCTTCCTCACCATCGTCGGTGAAGGTGATGCAGTCCATCGGACAGATATCGACGCAGGCGTCGCACTCGATGCACTTGTTGCCTGTGAATACGGTTTGCGCATCGCAGTTCAGACATCGGCTGGCCTCGCGCAGGGCCAGCTGCGGATCAAAGCCCAGTTCGACCTCGACGCCGATGTTGGTCAGCGTCTGTTCCGCTGGCGCCCATGGCACCTTGTTGCGCTGATCGGGATCGATGGCGTTGTCGTAGCTCCACTCATGGATCCCCATCTTCTGGCTGATCATCTGCACCGCGGGCAGCGGGCGATCGTTGGGATCTTCGCCACTGAGCATCTTGTCGATGCTGACCGCTGCTTCGTGGCCATGGGCCACCGCCCAGATGATGTTCTTCGGGCCAAACGCAGCGTCCCCGCCAAACAGCACGTTGGGAATGGTCGACTGCAGGGTTCGCTCATTCAGGACCGGCAAGCCCCACTTGTCGAACTCCATGCCGA
>JAGRJL010000279.1 GCA_020442775.1 Lysobacterales bacterium
GCCATTGATCAAGCTTACTCGCCGATATCCTCATTCCATAGCTGCGGATGGGCGGCGATGAACTGATCCATCAGCGCCTTGCAGCGTGGATCGTCGACCAGCACCAGCGCCACCCCGCGGCTGCGCAAAAGCGCCTCCTCGCCCAGGAAGGTGCGGTTCTCACCAATCACCACCTTCGGGATGCCGTAAAGCAGGATCGCGCCGGAGCACATCGCGCAGGGCGACAGGGTGGTGTACAGCACCGACTCCCGATAGACCCGCGCCGGCTGCCGACCGGCGTTCTCCAGCGCGTCCATCTCGCCGTGCAGCACGCTGCTGCCGCGCTGCACCCGGCGGTTGTGCCCGCGGCCGATGATCCTGCCCTGGTGCACCAGCACCGATCCGATCGGGATACCGCCCTCATCGATGCCGGCCTGGGCTTCGTCGATGGCCGCCTGCATGAACTCATCCATCGGCATGCTCCTGCGCTCGCAAGCGCGTCTGCACCAGCGCGGGATGGGCATCCACCCGCACCGGCACGCCGCGCTTGCGGGCGATGAAAAAGGGTTGAAAGGCGCCCAGATAGCCGAACTCCGGCGCCCACACGGTCCACAGCTCCGATTCCATGAATCCGGCCGCCCTGATCTGATCGACCAGCTCCCAGCCGAACTCGTGGAAGCACAGCACGCCCTCGGCGCGGACCGGGTCGCCGTGATACTGCGGCTCCATCAGATGCCGGATGCTGCCGTCTTCGGCAATCTCCGCGCGCCGCTCGTTGGTATAGGCCTCCAGGTTCATCGGTACCGAGATCACCAGCGTGCCGCCGGGTTCCAGCACCCGATGGAACTCGCTGAGTGAAGGCAGAAAATCGGGTACGTGCTCGAGCACGTCAAAACAGCCGATCGCGCCGATGCTGTTATCGGCCATGGACAGCGCAGTGACATCTTCGTGGCGCAGTTCGTGACCCAGATGGACCCGGGTCTCACCGCCGGCGCAGTCCGGCCCCAGGTACTCGCTGCCGATGGTCTGCGCGGCGCGGCGCTTGAAGGCCAGGTACAGCGGGGTCAGCTGCTCGGTGATGTAGATCGGTCCCAGGTGTTCGTCGGTGCGCAGCACCTGAAACAGGTGCATCGCCAGGCGCCAGCGGTTGATCAACCCGCAGCGCTCACAGCGCAGGGTCTCGCGCCAGTTGGTTTCGCCGGATTCGGGTTGATCGAAATGCATCAGGGTGACCGCATCACACTCGGCACAGATCGCGCGCAAGGCGCCCGGCAACCGATGCTGAATCTGCTGATGCAGTTCGTACTGCCCGGCCAGACTCCAGTCACGGCGCACTTCGCTCAGCGCGCGGCGATACTCGTCCAGATCCTTCCAGCGGGTGAAGCCGCTGGGCAGACGTGCCGGCAGGGGGCGACAGGCCGCGCGGGCCGCGCGCCACAGGGCGAAGTGCTCTCCGAGGTTCTTCAGGTCCATGGGGCAACGCGTGGTGGCATCGGCAATCGGGACTTCATCGCAGCATCAGCCGCCGGGGACCGGCAAGGATACGGCAATCGGTGAGGACTGCGCTCGCGCCTGTTTTCCGCGGCGCAGATCTTTCGCCCCGCCGGCACCCGGGTTAAGGTGCACACCCCCTGTTCATTCGCTGCCGCAATGACCGATCCAACCGAGCCGCAGGAAGGCACCCGGCCCACCGACGATGCGTCACCGCGCGACCCGACGATCGCGAACGCCACCGACAGTACGGATGTCAGCTCAACTGCCGCCGACGCGGCCGCGCTGAGCGAGAGCGACCCGCCTGCGGAGGACGCTGTGGCGATCGTCGAGCCGCCCCGCTACCGGGTCCAGGCTGGCTATCCGGACGGCCACTTCTACTCGCCGGTGGTCAACACTGCCGACATTGATGCCCGACAGGCGGAAATCTGGCCGGCGCAGCCCGAGTTGCTCGGCATCGACTTCAACGATGCGGCCCAGCAGGCCTTGCTGCGTGAAGTCTTCCCTGCCGAGTTCGCCGGATACGATTACCCGGACAAGCTCGATGCTGACGCCCCCGAAGACCGCTACTACAGCCTCAATACCGAGTTCGGCTGGCTGGACTCGCGGGTCTACTTTGCGCTGCTGCGCCATTTTCGTCCGGCCCGCGTGCTGGAGGTCGGCGCCGGCTATTCCACCCTGCTCAGCACCGACGTCAACCGACGCTTTCTCAACAGCAGCGCCCGGGTGGCCTGCATCGAGCCCTACCCGCGGCCGTTCCTGAAGACCCTGGATGGACTATCGGAACTGATCGAGGAGCGGGTCGAACGGGTACCGATGGCGCGATTTGCCGAGCTGGGCGCGGGCGATCTGCTGTTCATCGATTCATCGCACGTGGCCAAGACCGGCAGCGACGTCAACTACCTCTACTTCGAGGTCCTCCCGCGGCTGCGTGCCGGTGTGCGCATCCACATCCACGACATCTTCTTCCCGCACGACTATCCGCCGGACTGGGTACTGACCGAGAACCGGAGCTGGAATGAGCAATACATCCTGCGCGCGCTGTTGATGGACTCCAGTCGCTACCGGGTGCTGTTTGGCTGTCGCTATGCGCACCATCACTGGCCGGAGCTGGTCGGTGCGGCGCTGAATCTGCCCGATGGGCAGCACTTTGGCGGATCCAGCTTCTGGATCGAGGTGATTTGAGGGCTGAGGGCTGGCAGCGTCTGCTGACCTTGTTCGAGTCACACCCGGCGCGGAGCACCCTGAATGCTTGCCGGCAAGAGACGGGGAAATCGATCCGTCGCCGGCACCGTCGCGGGACATTCGGCTGCCGCCATTGCGGCCGCGATCCGGCACCCGCTGAGCCGAGGCGCAAGCGCCCCGGCTCAGGGTTTGGCTAGTTGACCGGCACGCTGTAGATCGGCGCCTGGTTTTGATCCAGCAACAGCAGCATCAGATCGGTCGCTCCTGCTGGCCCATAGGTGGGTGCGCTGAAGGTCCTGATCGTGGTGGTGTGCGGGCTGGAGATGCAGAAGGCCGCAAAGCCAGAGACGCCGCCAAAGGGGTTGTCGGCGTGGTAGCCACCCACCACTGCGCCACCCTGGAAGCCACCGCCGGGCCGGTCGACGAAGTTGGTCGTCAGCGAGAAGAAGAACTGACCTTCTGCCGGACCGCCTGCGGCCGAGGCCGGAGCGCCTTCCGGCGCAACGGTGGACACGTAATAGCCGGGCGTCACCACCACCGAATCAACGAAGGGCTGCGCCAGCGATAGGGTGGTCACCGTCTCAAACACGGTCTCCAGCACGTTTGCTGCCGGCTGCCGCGAAACCTTGATCCGCACCGGCAGCGAGCCGTTGATGTCGCTGGCCGGGTTTCCGGTGAGCGAGATGTTGAGCACCTGCGGCTCGCCGGTAGGATTGGCAATGTTGGCACCGGCAAAGCCGACCTGGCTGACGTCAATCAGACCACCGAAGTTGAGACCGCCCTCCAGTCGCCGGGTACCCGGATCATCCAGCAGCAGCTCCAAGCCGAAGATGCCGGTGCTGACGCCCGGGGCCGGGCCATCGTCGACCACTGCGGTGAAGAAGCCGGACGGGCAGAATTGATTGGCCGGAACCGGCGCCGGCAGCGCCGCCTGGATCAACCCCGGCTCGTTGGCATCGAGCACCTGCGGGACCGGCACCGAGAAGATGTCGGTGCTGTTGTTGCCATCGTTGGGCGCAAAGTTGTTGGCATCCGAACCGAAGGCTACCGTGGTGCCGTCGCCGCTGATCGTGGTGTTGGTGGTGCCGCCATTGGGTTCCTGACCGTTGGCGGTATTGTCCATGCGCACGATCTGTCCGCTCTGCACATACTTGAGGAAGGCATCGGTCTGACCGTTGGCATCGGGCGGATCCAGGTTGGTTGCGGCCGACTGGAAGGTGACGGTCATGCCGTCGCCGCTGATGTCCGGATTGGTGCTGGGACCGTTGGCCTGGGCACCGTTCTTGTCGGTGCTGATTCTCACCAGACCGTTGACCTGACGACCGTCCCAGGTGAACCAGAACACGTCAGTCACGCCGTTGGTGTCTCCGGCCACCAGGTTGCTGGCGTCAGATTCGAACACGCCGGTGTCGCCGGTGGCGTTCATCCGCACATTGCGCGAGGCACCGTTGCCGGGCTGTCCGTTGATCGTGCTGATCGACACACAACCGGAGGTGCGGCCGATTCCTACCGGATTGCGCACGCCGCAGATCTGACTCATGCCGCCACCCTTGGGCGCTTCGGCCTCGGCTGCCGAGGGCAGACCTTCCATATTGGTTGCGGTGGTCTGGAAAAAGATGGTGCTGCCGTCCGCGGAGATCGACGGATTGCTGCTTTCACCGTTGGCCGCTGCTCCACCCAGGCCCTGGGAGACCAGAGAGATCGCGCCGGTCTGCGGAATCTTGACGAAAACGTCGTTGATCCCGGCGTTGCCATCGCTGGGCACCAGATTGGTCGACTGCGAATCGAAGGCGACCATGGTCGCTCCGTTGTTGATCGAGGGATTGGCGCTGGCCGCATTGCCCGGCACCCCGGCAGCGCTGCTGCTGGTGATCCCGCGAGTGCGACCCAGACCGCCCTCGAAGGTCCGAACCTGGCCGTCGGTGCTTTCGAAGGTTGCGCCAGCACCATCGGGTGCCAGCTTGGCGTTCATGGTGCCGATGGTCAGCGGACCATTTTCGTCGATGCTGCAAAGGACCGCATTGGGATTGCCGGCGATCTTCAGGAAGATGTCCATCTGCCCGTTGGTGTCGGTGTGCGGGGTGCCGTCAGGCCGGATCGCAGAGACATTCGCCGCGGTGGTTTCGAAAGTCAGCGCGGAACCGTCAGCGGTCAGCGACGCGCGCTTGCTGGTGCCGGCCGCCGGGGTGCCATCGGCCGTCACGCTGCTGGCGATGGGACGCGCTGGTGGCGGCGGATTGTTGACTGCAGTCACCGTGACGCTGGCGCTGTCGGTGCCGCTTTGTCCGCCGTTGCTGCACTGCAATCCGAAGCTGACCGTGCCGGTGCTCATCGGTGCCGCGACCGCGCGACGACCGTTGGCAGGCAGCGAGCCCTCGCGCAGCCAGGTGGTGCCATCGCCGCCGGTGGGGATGCAGGGCAAGCCGCCGGAGCTGATGTTGGTGGTCCATTCGAGCAGGATCACCCCGTTGGGCGCGGTTCGCCCGGGGCTGGCATTCAGGTCCACCATCGGCGCGGTCATCTGCTCGCTCACCGTCAGGCGGATCGCGTCCTCGCCGAGCAGGCCGGATTCGCTTTCGCACTGCATCGCAAAGTCGACCACGCCGGGGGTGCTGACGACGTAGGTCTCCGAGCCGTTGGCCGGACGGAACTGGGTCTGCGACCAACCGGTGGGGTTGCCAAGAGAGGCAATGCAGGGATTGAAACCGGTCGCGTTGGTCGCGTTCCAGGAGATCGTGAACGGCTGACCGGCACCTACCGGATTGGGGTTGAGCGACAGGGTGACCACCGGGCTGGACACGCCGCAGTTGGTTTCCTCATCGACCAGCAAGGGATCCACCCGATCGAGCAGACCGCCCAGCCCATCGAACAGGCTCAGGCCGATGCCCGGCGCGCCCTGACCGATGTTGGGGTCGGGATAGCTGAAACTGATCTGCTGGCTGTTGAAGCCTGCCGGGACAAAGACGGTTTGCTGATACTCCAGCTGCATGTCATCGAACACCACGATGTCGATGTTGCCACCGTTGGTGCCGCCGTTGCTTTCCAGAATGAAGCTGACGTTGGTGTTCAGGCAGTCGGTATTGGCCATCGGATTGACGATGCTGGCGCTGAGTCCGCCGCCTCCGCCGCCGGCCGGGGTCACCGCCCATCCGGCGTTGCACAGCTGTCCGGTGTCGCTGCTTGCGGCGTCGCCGACGCAGAAGGTCCACACACCGGTGCCGCTGAGCTGCAGCCCGTTGAAGACCGACAACCCGTTTCCCGCTGCGCCCGGGTCGGAGGTGTAGTTGCATACACCGTCGCCGGAGCACACCGTGGATCCAGCGGTACCCATGGTTTCGGCAGAGGGCCCGCCGCCCTGATCATCGAAGGTGACCGGCGCCGCCGAGGTGATGTCGGCGTTGTTGCCACAGCAGCCACTGCCGTCGTCCAGTGATTCGCTGAGACCGGGGCGGCTCATCACCGTGGCGGTTCGGGTACCGGTAGGATCGATGACCTTGAACACCAGGTCGCCGACATAGCTGTGATCCACCCCAAACTGCACGTCAACGCTGCCGACCGTGCCGCTGAAGGTGTTCTGGATCCCGCCGCAAGCCATCGACGAGGTCGCTCCGTTGTAACCATCGTCGGGAATGGCCAGGCAACCGCTGCCTTCCGGCGCCTGGCTCTCACGCAGCTTGTGCAGCGCAAGATTGCTGTGTTCGTCCGGCGAATTCTTGGCGATCGGGTTGATCGCCACTGCCGCCGGCGGGGTGAAAATCATCAGCGCCAGCAGCGCCAGCGCGATCCTGAGGGTACTCATGTGCTGTCTCCCGACAATAACTTGCGACGATCCTCAAGGCTCAGGGTCGACCTAGTTCGAGCCCTTGTCAAGGCCGTCCAATGGGTGCGCAATCGCTGATGAATACGGCCATTCGCAGGGCTCGGGGCCATCAGCGATCACCCCATTGGCGCGACCTGGCGAATCTGACAACTCCGTCTCATCCGAGGTGAAATCCGCGTGTAGAGCGGCGCCCCTGAGCGCCAGGCACGACCCCAAAACGGCTGCCGGCTTTTGCACAATCCGCTGCTGATCGCTCGAGCGCGACTCCCGGCTGGCGGCAATCCGGTCCATACTCGCCCAGGTTGATGACCGCCAGGTGAAAACGGGGAGTGCGATGCAGCAGCTTTGGCGCTGGGCGGCGCAGGGAAGAATTGATCACCCCGATATCGATCAACTGGGTCGCGATCTGGGCCTGCTGCCAGACCGTCAGCGCTGGAGCCAGTTCATCGACCGCGCTCTGCTCGGCGGCGGCGCGCTGGCGCTGGGGCTGGGGCTGATTTTCCTGATCGCGGCAAACTGGGAGGCGTTGGGCCTGTGGCTGCGGTTCGGGGTCGCCCAACTGGCGGTGCTGGCCGGGGTCGCAGCCTACTGGCGCTGGGGCAATGCGCGGGCCGGACGCGCCGGGCTGGGCTTTTCCTTCATGGCGCTGGGCGCGCTGATGGCGCTGTTTGGCCAGACCTACCAAACCGGCGTGGACCCGTATCATTTGTTCGCCAACTGGGCGCTGCTGTCGTTGCCCTGGGTCTGGCTGGCGCGGCACTCGGTACTGTGGCTGGCCTGGCTGCTGCTGGTAGACATCGCCCTGCTGCGCTGGATGAACTACCGGGCCAACTGGTGGGGATTCTTCGGCACTACCGAGTGGCTGGCCTGGGCGCTGGTCGGCGTCCATGGGCTGGGACTGCTGGTGGTGGAGTTTGGCGAGCGCTTCGGCTTCCGGCCCGGTCGACGGGACTGGCTGCGGATGAGCCTGTGGCTGGTGCTGCTGGGGGCGGTGACCTGGCTGGCGCTGACCGTAGTCTTTGAAAGCCACTCGCTGACCCTGCCGTGGCTGGCTGCGCTGGGTTATCTGGCGACGGCGGCCGGCGGCTACTGGCTGATGCGACGCCATCAGTGCTCCATTCTCGGCCTGGCGGCGCTGTGCGCCAGCGCGATCGCGGTGATCATCAGCCTGGTCGCGAGGGCGATGGATGACAACGACGTGATCGGCAATTTCCTGTTCCTGTCGACCATGGTGACCGCACTCACCGCGGCGGCAGGCTACTGGCTGATTCAGGTGCACCGGAGTGAGAGATGAATGACGCCGCACTGTGGCAGCAGCTGAGCGATCGCGGGCTGGTTTCGGGCTCCGCACCCGCCGGCACAGACCATCCCTGGCCAATCCGGATCATGGTCGGCGCCGGGGCCTGGACCGGTTCGATCTTTGTCCTGGCCTTTCTCGGCGGACTGACCTTCGATCTGCTCGATCACAGCGTGACCCGGCTGCCGATCGCGATCGCCAGTCTGGTAGGCGCGCGCTTTCTCGCGCGGATTCCGGAGCTGATCACCCAGCAGCTGGGGCTGATCGCCGCGGCGCTGGCGCAGACCCTGATGGTGTGGAGCGCGATTGACGATCTGGACGGCAAGCTGGCCATCTCCATCGGCCTGATCGCAGCGGGGGTGGTTTCAATGTGGGTCCCGCTGACCCTGTTCCGGGTCTGGAGCGGGGCGCTGGCGCTGAGCGCGCTGGTGGTCTTGCTGGATTCGATCGGGCTGCCGGCGCCGCTGGCGCTGACTTGCGTGCTCACTGCGGCCGCTGCCGCGGGGTGGTGGCAGCGCCCGGTACTCGGTCGACACCATTCGCTGCTGCATAGCCTGGCCCTGGCCTGCGCGCTGTTCGCGCTCGGGGCCGCGATCATCCTCTCCAGGGCCACCGTCGATCTGTGGCTGGGACCGGATTCAGCCCTGGCAGGCGGCGCCATCGCCGCAATCGCGCTGCTGCTGATCAATCTGGCCGTGATCGTGAGGCTGTGCCGCGATCACCGGGTGAATCCGCTCGCGCCGGCGCTGCTGGTCGGGCTGTTGCTGCTGGCCACCTGGACCACCCCGGCGGTGGGCGCGGCAATGCTGTTGATCCTGCTCGGATTCGGCCGCGCCGACCGCTGGCTGCTGGCGCTGGGCCTAATCGGCCTGCCGCTGGCGCTGAGCGCGCACTACTACATGATGCAGTGGAGCCTGAACCTGAAGGCGCTGGCGCTGGTGGCCAGCGGCATTCTGCTGCTCGCCGCCAGAGCCTGGCTGCGCCAGCCTCGTCCCTCGGGCACTGCAGGAAATCCGGAGGTGGCGTCATGAGGCGCGAGTCCGCATCCTGGCCATCGATCGCGCTGGCTCTGGGCACCGCGCTGCTGGCGCTGGCGCTGATCAATCTGGCGATCGTGCGCAATCAGCAGGTCCTGCGCGAGGGTACGGTCTTCTATCTGCAGCTGGCGCCGGTGGATCCGCGCTCGCTGCTGCAGGGCGACTACATGGCGCTGAATTACGAGATCTCCAACCAACTGCGCTCGGACTGGCCCGAGCAGATTCCGGACGCGGCCTGGGTTAGCCTGAGCCTGGATCCAAAGGGCATCGCCGGCAATCCGGAACTCAGTGCACAAGCGCCGGCCGCAGCCCCCGGCACGGTGGTGCTGCAGGTGCGCAAGCAGGGCTGGCAGGTGGTTCTGGCCACCGACGGCTACTACTTCGAGGAAGGTCAGGGCGAACGCTATCAGCGCGCCCGTTACGGCCAGTTTCACAGCGATGGCGGCGACAAGGCCCTGCTCTCGACCCTGGTGGATGAAAACCTGAACCCGCTTTGAGCGGTCCCAGTCAACCCGCGATTCTCCTGCCCGGGCGGCGTAGACACGGTTTCACTTTGTCGAGCCGAGCGACGGGAGCGGACCGCGCTACGCCGCTGAGATCGGCGTCCGCCGCAGGACAGGCACGAGTAGCACGGGCTAAACCAGTGACGCCTCCACCACCCGGAAGCTAAGCTCGCGGGCATCGGAAGATTCGCCGCCGTCCCTGGGCACAAAGTGCTGTGAACAGCTGAGCTTGAGCTTGATTGCCTGACCGGCATCCAGCTGCAGCGGCAATTCCACCCGCGCGCGCTCGCCGGGCGGGATCTCGATGCTGGAGCGCTGCCCGTTCAGCTCGATACTGATCAGCTGCTTGTCGGCCAGGCTGCCGGGTGCCCACAAATCCAGGTGAAGCGCCCTCGCCGGCGCAGTCAGGCGATAGTCGATCGCCACTTCCGGCCCGGCCCAGCCGTCCGGCCAATAGCCCCGGGTCGGTCCCTCGCGCAGGGCCTTGCCCTGCAGCGGAAAGCCCACTGCGGCCCGTGCGTCGTCGATTGCCGCGCTCATTTCGGCGATCTGGCGGGAGGTTTCCAGTTCGCGCTCGTAGAGGAACTTGAGCTGCCCCTTGAGCTGAGCGAAGCGCCGGCGCAGTTCCAGATAATCCTCATGGGCCAGGGTCTGGCCGGATTGCAATCCACGCGGCAGGCCCGGCGGCACGTAGATGGTGCCGTGGCTGGGCGCGGTCTCTTCCGCTGGCCGTTCGCGGGTGTAGAGATAGATCGCGATGGACCGTCGGCTGCGATGGCGCTCGCTCTCTGGCAGCTCGATGCGCTCGAAGCCGTGCCAGGAGATCTCGTTGGTCTCGAAGATCACGCAGCGATTGAACAGCGGCAGCACCGTCTGGACCTCGTCCAGCTCGTGATTCCAGGGGTTCTTGTGCAGATCCAGACAGCCGCCCCATTCCTGCTTCCACTCATCGTTCATGTAGATGATCAGATTCAGCCGGCGGTGCCACTGGGTCTTGGGTAGATAGTTGAAGTCCACGTGCGGCGACAGCCCCTGCCCGTGCACGTTTTCGTGAGTGCCGCCGCCCACGTAGTCCGGGTCATAGAGCAGATCGGGGATGCCGGTGATCCTGGAGATGGTCTGCAAAAACTCGGGCGACTGGATGTAGGCATCCAGCCCGGCGTAGGTCTCGGACAGATCGGGCAGATCCGGGCGCACCGCCTTGCCCCCCAACTTGCCCATCTCATTGAGCGCAAAACGCTCTTCGAAGTTGGGAAACTCCGACTGCAGCTGGCGTGCGTAGTCAGTCTGGAAGAACTGATCGATCACCAGATGGCGAAAGGGCTGCGCCTGATTGAACTGATCGTGCAGTTGATCGAGACGGTCGGTGACGCTGGGAGCAAGCGGATTCATGGCAGCGCAGTAGCAGGACGGTGGCGGCGGATACTACCCGTCCGCCACCGGCTTGGGCTAGCAAGCCCGAAGTTCTGGCTGCACCAGAATTCGATGCTAGGAGTCTGCGCGGCAGAAGGGTTGGAGGCGAAACGGATGCCATAGTGATTCAGGCTGTCGATCGGAGTGGCGCGCATAGTCCTTCCATGCAAGTCCTGCGATAGGCGGCATCAATCGCCAGGGCGCCGTTGCAGCCCCGACCGCTTCTGCCGCGCAGACTCCTAGCCGCGCTGTTCCGCCAGGATTTTGTCCAACCGGGGTTGATCGAAGCCGCTGACCCGCTGACCGTTGACCAGAATCAACGGCGTACCGGCGCCGCCGTGGGCGTCGAAGTCGGCCTTGGCCTCGGCGCTGGCGGCGATGTCGATCTCGCGCCACTGCAGTCCCCGCGCCTGCAGGTAGCGACGGGCGCGCTCGCAGTAGCCGCACTGCGGCATCACGTACATGACGATTTCCGGCTCCGCACTGGCCGACTCCGGCGCGGCGTAAGCGTCGACAGCGACCAGTCCGAAAAACAGCAGGCTGAGGCCAAGGAACCATAGCGAACGTTGTGACATCGGGATTCTCACCGTGGGAAGTGGCCACTGAGACTGACGCTGGTCCTCGCAGTTCCATCGAAGGCTTCGGCAATCCGTGGAACGCCGATCAATGGTGGCTGCGGCGCGACCAGTCGTTGCGCCGCCCCCTGATCCACCCATCGCTTGCCCGTACGCTGCACTGCAGCAGTAAACTGCGGGCCATTGAGATTGGCTGGAGCAAGCGATGAGCAAAAAAGTACTGGTGACCGGGAGCAATCGCGGTCTGGGTCTGGAGTTCACCCGCCAATGGCTGGGCCGCGGCGCGGAAGTTTTCGCCGCCTGCCGCCATCCCGAGGAAGCGGGCGCACTGAATCAGCTCGCCGCCGCGAATCCGGATCGGCTCACGGTGATTCCGCTGGACGTCAACGACGCCGCCCAGGTCGCGGCGATGGCCGAACGCTTTGGTATTGGCGAGCTGCAGGTGCTGATCAACAACGCCGGCACGCTGGCTAGCGGCGAGCGGATGGGCCAGCTGGACCCGGACGTGATGGAAGGCGCTTTCCGCACCAATGTGATCGGCCCGGTGCTGGTGACCCAGGCGCTGGCCGGCGCGCTGGCCGCAGGCGGCGGCTGGACCATCAACATTTCCTCGGAGCTGGGCTCGATCAGTCAGCGCAGCGGCTTCTTCACTCCCAGCTATTGCGCCACCAAGGCGGCGCTGAACATGTGGACGCGGATGCTCAACTTTGCGCTGGCGCCGCAAGGTGCCCACTGCGTGGCGGTGCACCCGGGCTGGGTGCAGACCGACATGGGCGGGCAGGACGCGCCGCTGGATGCCGCGACCTCGGTGGCCTCAATGATCACCCTGATTGAGAACCTGGGTCCGGATCACGCCGGCGGCTTCTTCGATCACCACGGACAGCGACTGCCCTGGTAGTGCTGGGCATTGCCGGCGCCCTCGAGGCGCCGGCAGCATCGCTACTTGATCTTCACCCGATCGCCTGAACTCAGCTCGGCCGGCGGGTTGAGCACCACGCGGTCGCCGGCGCGGAGGCCGTCGGTCACCCGGATCGTCGAGTCCTCCCGATCAGCGATCACCACCGCGCGCTCTTCCACCGCCGATTCCGCCACCAAGAAGACCGCGTCGCGCCCGTCGACCAGCGCAGCGCGATCGACCACCGCGCCTTCCAACGGCTTGCGCTCGGGCCTGGCCTCGGCATCCTTGAGGAAGGCCACCCGCACACCCATGTCCGGCACGATCCGCTGATCTTTGGATTCGATCGCAATTCGGACCTTGACCGTGGCCTTGCTGCGGTCGGCGGTGGGGATCACCGCAATCACCCGGGCCGGAATCACCCAGTCCGGATAGGCATTCAGGCGCGCCTCCACCGGCTGATCGTTCTGCACCCGGTTGATGTAGGACTCGCTGACGTCGACCTGGATTTCCAGCGAATCCATGTCGACGATGGTGCCAATCCCGGTACGGGTGAAGCCGCCGCCGGCGGAGATTGGTGAAATCATCTCGCCCGGCTGCGCCGCCTTGGCGATGATCACCCCCGAGAAGGGGGCCCGGATAACCGTGTTGTCCAGCTGCTGCTCGATCACCTCGGTCTGCCGCCGAGCGACCTCCACCTGACCGCGCGAGCTGCGCAGGCGCGCCACCAGCGCATCGCGATCGGCGCGTGCGCTGTCCAGGGTCTGCTCCGCGGCCAGCTTGCGCTCCACCAGCTCCAGCTGCCGCTTGAGCTCGCGCTCGGCCAGGTCCAGGCGCACCTGAGTCTCGTTCAGATCCAGTTGGGCGGCGTTGAGCCGGGCCTTTGACAGCGACAAGTCCCGCTCCACCTCGGCCTGATCCAGGCGCGCCAGCACCTGGCCTTGCTCCACCCGCATGCCCTCCTCAATCAGCACTTCGACCACCTTGCCGGTGGTCTTGGCCGACACCGTGGCGATCCGCCTGGCGGTGACGTAGCCGGTGGCATCAAGCACCGAGGCGCTGGCATCGGCACCTCCAGCCGAGCGCGCGACCGTGGTAGTCACGGTGAGTACCTGTTCCTGGCTGAGCGCGTTGTAGGCCCACAGACCGGCCCCGGCCAGCAGCAGCGCGGCCAGAATGACAATGACCCACAGGCGGCCGTTGTTCGGCGCCTCGCCCCGATCAATGGTGAGTTCCTTGACCAGTTCACTGCGATCCATCGGCAGACTCTTCGGCTAATCCAGGGCGGCGATTCTAACGGGCTTCGCTGCGCAGGTCGGGTGATGGTAGTCACCTCTTTGCGCCGATTTGCCGACCCGGGCCGCTCTCTGGCGCGCGCGCCGGCGGTTTGTGACAATGGCCGCACGCCGCGCAACGCGGGGTCGCGCGGCTGCCGACCTATGGGGGACACAAGATGCCTTTCGAACAGCAGAGCAAAGGGGCCTTCGGCGGAGTCATTCGCGACATCAAGAGCGTGGTCAGCGGGCTGTTCAGCGGTGGGGAGCTGGAGCCCGAGAAGCAGATGGGGATCGAGGTGCTGTTCGCGATGCTGGGCGTGGTTGCCGGGGCAGACAGCATTGTCACCACCCACGAAGCGGAATTCGTCAATCAGCTGATGGACGAAATCGGCCTCGGTGGCAAGGGCCGCGAGAGAGCCTTCGCGGCATTCAACCGCGGTCGCCGCCGCGAGGTCGACGTCGAGGCCGATCTGGACAAGCTGCTCGCGGTCTATCCCAAGGGCACCCAGGAAGTGGCCCGGGTGTTTGATTCGCTGGTGCGTATCGCCGCCGCCGACGGCCGGATGCGGCCCAGCGAGCGCAAGATCCTGGAGCAGATCACGGTCAAGCTCGGCTACTCGGCCGAGGTGCTGACCCAGCGGCTGGAGCAGGCCGGCTTCTAGACCAGTGATCGCGCGCCGGGCAGACCTGGCGCGCTGCTGAACGGCAGCTAACCGAATTGAGAGGAACCGTCCCTCTTCTGCACTTGTCTGCGTATCCAGTGGTCAAGAGCGAAGGAGAGGACCGTGGAACAGCTGTTGTTGGTCATTGCCAGTCTATTTTGTGGCTACCTGCTGGGCGCCTTTGGCGGCATCGGCCTGACCCGATTGCTGGGCGGCCGGCAATACGATCACTCGCTGGAAGTCGGGGTCACCGGCTTCCTGGTGACTGGTCCGCTGACTGCGGTGATTGCGCTGGCCGCAGTGATGCGCTGGTACACCGCGGTACCCCTGAGCTGACCCCCGATCGGGCGCTTGTGGTGGGCGCCGATATCGATTGACCCCTTCCAGGGCCCCGGATGATCCGGGGCTTTTTTTTTGCCCTGCAGATTGCCGCGGCGCCGGACGCCGCTCAGCGCGCCCCGCTGAACAGCAGCAGCGCGATCAGCGCCAGCAGCGCGGAGAAAATCCGCCGCAGCACCAGCACCGGCAGCCGATGAGCCAACTTGGCACCCAGCGGCGCGGTGATCAGGCTGGCCAGACCCAGGGTCAGCGCCACCGGCAGTGCGACCAGCCCGATTCCGCCCCAGCCCAACCCTGGCGCGGTCGGCTGGGCCAGGTAGCCGACGCTGCCGGCCAGCGCGATCGGCAATCCACAGACCGCAGACGTTGCAATCGCGCGCGGCAGCGAGACCCCGCGCCAGGCCAGAAAGGGCACCGTCAGCGACCCGCCGCCGATCCCCACCGCGGCGGAAACCGCGCCGATCAGGCTACCGCCTGCGAGCAGCCAGGGCGGCGAAATGGTGGGAATCGATTCTTGGCCGGCAACGGCCCGGCGTGGACGGGACAGCTGCCAGGCGGCGAACAGGCAAAAACCTGCCACAAACAGCTGCAGCGCGGTTCGCGAGAGCGCAGCGACGATCGCAGTGGCGGCAAAGCTGCCCAGGATCAGCGCCGGGGCCAGCCAGGCAATCAGCTGCAGCTGCACCGCTCCGTGACGCCAGTGGCTCCAGCCGGACATCGCCGCAGTCATCACGATCGCCGCCAGCGAAGTCGCCACCGCCACGTGCAGGGCGTCGGCGCTGGCCACCCCGTGAGCCGGCAGCCACCACAGCAGCACCGGCACCATCACCAGCCCGCCGCCGATCCCCAGCAGACCGGCGAGCAGCCCGCTGAGCAGACCCAAGGGCACCATCAACAGCAGCATGTTCAGGTCCATCGGCATCGGCATGCTTGAGCAAAGACCAAGCATGCCAGAGATGCCGCTGCCCGCGTGACCGCAGGCCCGTCATGCCGATCGCGCTGCCGCTTATGCCGCCGCATCCCCTTCGCTGTGCAGGCAATAGGCCTCGACGACCGGGTGCGGATAGCCCAGATAGCGGGCCTCCAGCTCCGACAAGAGCTGCTGCATCCGGTTCAGCACCTGCTGCAATTGCTCAACGCTCAGGCCGCTGCCGGAGGGAATGCGATCGGCACAGGGGATCGCCGCGCCGCTGGCATTCCAGGTGACCAGATTGTTGGCCTCAGTGGGGTCATTGCGCAGATCGTAAAGCTCCCACTGATCGGGCGCCCGGTTGTTGGGATCGAAGTAGCGCGCGAGCTTCCAGTCCGCCGTGCGCGCGCAGCGGATGTGGCAGGGCTGGGTGACCGACCCGGGCGCCAGGGCGACGCCCTGCTGCCGCCAGTAATCGACCTCAGCGGAAAAAATCTTGAACGCCGGCGGCTCCTGTTCGCCCTTGAGGTACTCGGTGATGGTGTCGTCGCTGATGAACAGAACGCCATCTCGGCGTGAACCGTCGGGCAGGCTCACGTGCGCCTGCTGCCCGCGGATCAGCCGGCTCAAGTCGGCGCCCGGCAGCGGTTCGTAGGTCTGACCTGACATCCCCAGACCCAGCTTCTCGCGTTCCACTTCGTGGATCGAAACCAGGCCCAGCACCGTCGGCAGGACGTCGATATGGCTGGTCAGCTGATCCACATAGCGCAGCACCTCACCACCCGAATCGGTTTCGCGATCGCTCAACCAGGGCGCGCTGACCACAAAGGGCACATGCAGGATTTCCTCGTAGGCGCTGTGCCACTTCTCCACCATCCCGCCGTGGGCAACGCCGTATTCGCCGTGATCGGAGAGAAACACCACCAGGGTATCCTCGCTGAGCCCGGACTCGTCCAGCGCCCGCAGCACCCGGGCGATCTGGGCGTCTGCCAGGGTGTGGCAATAGGCGTAGAACTGGCCGAAGGCCTCACTCCACTGCGCCGCGTCCGGCTGGATCTGGAACGGCAGGGTCCACAGATCGCGCTGCGCCGGCGGGCGCCTGGATTTCAACGCCAGGCCCATCTTGTAGCTGTAGTCGAACTGGCAGTCGGGCTTGGTGGACAGATCCTCGGCGTAGGTTTGCGGCAGGCTGAAGCAGTCCTGGGGGAAGCCCTGCGGGTTCAGCGGCACCCGCAGCCGACCGCCGGGCAGCGGATTGCTGCGGTCGCCCTGAGCCGGGATCGGCCGCACCGCCGGGGTGTCGTCGGCAGTGAACTGGACTGCCGGCGAGCCCAGCGACTCGGGCATCCACCAGCTCAGCGGGTAGGCCGAAGCGATGTCATGCGGATTGACCAGCGAGGTCACGCACAGCCACGGCTGCGGATTGGTGCTGGCGGTCTCGAAGTTCATCGCCTTGCGTCGCAGGAAGGTCTCCACCATGTCCACGTAGCCGGGGTCGCGATAGACCCCGAGCTGATTGAGCTGCCCGCCCTGCGCATCGGGCGCGGACAGCTTCCAGTCGCCGAAGCCCCAGGGATTGAGATCGCCGTGACCGGGTCCCGGGCCATCGACATAGGACAGATCCCATTTGCCGAAGTAGTGGGTGCTGTAGCCGGCCGCGCGGAACCAGTCGCCCATGGTCGGGATCGCCCGCGGGTGCAGCCAGGGGAAGTTGGGATCGCTGCCGTGCTTGAACAGACTGTCAGTCTCCAGCACCCGGGTCTTGGTGCCGTATTGACCGGTGTAGATCAGCGCCCGGCCGGGCACGCAGGCCGAGGTCCCGGCCATGTGCTGGCGCATCACCACGGCGTTCTTGCGCAGGCGCTGGAAGCCCGGAAAGTAGCGGGCGTAGGCGTTGTCCTCGGCCAGCGGCTGCAGCGCCAGCACATCCTTCAGCTCCGCCGCCATCCCCCCGGCATCCTTCAGCCGCGGGTAACGCATCTGGTCGACAGTGATGATCAGGATGTTCCTGGGCTGGTTGCTCATGCGGCGGGCTCCTTGCAGTCGGGCGCGACAGGCGCGCGGGATTGGACCTGAACAGGTCTGGACCCCGTTACTGCGACCGCACCAGCGATCCTCCCAGCCGATTGCTGGCTGAACTCGGGGTGGGTTGAGCGGTCTAGTGGTCAGACCTTGCAACAAGGCGCCCATGAAAACTGCCGACTCCCTGGAATGGGCGCGACGAACAAGATGGGAGCGGCCATGAGCGCGAGCTTCCGTTTGGAAACGGCACTGACCCTTGCGCTGATCGTGACCATCGGCGCGCTGGTGCAAACCTGCATCTTCGGTCCCACCTGCGTGCTCAAGGTCGACCCGAAAAAGATGCGCGTGCTCAAGGCCGCAATGGCGGTAGAGACCTATGTAATCGACACGGGTCAGCTGCCGCGGCAGCTGAGCGACCTGCTTACCGCTCAGGCGCCGCATTGGGATGGTCCCTACCTCCGGCCTGAAGAATTGCTGGACCCCTGGAAGCGGCCGTTGATCTACCGGGTCTACCCGGAGCAAGGAATGCGCTTCTCGATAGCCACGCTCGGCGCCGATGGGGAGAGCAATGGTCCGCACGCAAAGGACGACTACTGGATCGAGCGAAGCATCACGCTGACTCGAAGCTTCGGCGGCTCACCGCCACGGCGAACGCGCGTGGCCGCGGGAGGCACCCGATGAGGGCGCTGACGATGATTGTGCTCGCGCTGATCTTGGGATACGCAGCATTCATCTGGCCATGCATCCGTTTTGCCAGGCCGCCGACAACCCAAGACATCAACATCCAGCTCAGGAAGCTGGCGATGGCGATTGACACCTACTACATCGACACCGGCGAGCTGCCGCCGGCACTGAGCGCGCTGCTCGCTGCCGATCGTGCCGGCTGGGACGGACCCTACCTGCGCGAGAGCGAACTGCTGGACCCCTGGGGCAAGCCGATTCGCTATCGCATTTCGAAGCTCGGGACCCATCCCTACCAGCTTCAGTGTCCCTGTCAGGGGCAATTGATTGATCTCAGCGAGTCCCAAACGGCGAGTGCGGGCGGGACGCCCGCGGTCCAATGAGCCACGATGCTGGTCAATCTCTGGACCGCGGCCATCCTGGCCGCAAATGGTGCATCACTGCCGTTCGGTAGAGGTTGGCGGACCAACCGATCGATGCCGCTACAAGGATCAGGTGTTCCAGGCTGGTGAAATGCACTCGCTTTCCACCGTTGGCTTGAGGAACTGGACGCAACAGTTCGAGTCCTAACGGAGGGCGAATCGGAGATTGGTTGATGCTCAGAGCAATCGTGATAGTCCTTGCCTTCTTGTTGATCGCAGGAGTGGCGATCTGCGGCAGGGCTTTTGGACGAATCGAGAACCACCGCTCGGACCGAGCCCGGTTCCAGCTGAACAAGATTGCCATGGCGGTTGATACCTACTGCCAGGACACCGGCCAATTGCCCACCAGTATCCAGCAGTTGCTGACCGCCGATGTTCCCGGCTGGGACGGCCCCTATGTGCACGCCCGAGAGATCAAGGATCCCTGGGGAGAATCGGTGATCTACCGCATCTCTGTGGCTGACCCCGACCGCTACCTGATCGCGATCATCCCGCCACAATCCAATGCGCAACACCAGAGCGAATTGATCCTTTACCGCGAAGCAATCCACCTGGACTCAGCCCCGCCCAGCGTTTCGCCGTCGGCCGCCGACCCGTCGCAAAGCGCGGAACCGCCTTGCGTTAAGGCGCCTTTCGTAGAGCGTGCGGGCGAGACGCCCACGGACCCTTGAGCGGCAACGCGGGCCCAGCTTTGGAACGCGGTCTTCTTCGCCGCAATCGGTGCTCCGAAGCGCTTCCTACGCCCGTGGCACTTCCCTGGCGCAAGGTAGGATGCGGTGAGCATAGCGAACCGCATCGATAGCCAGACCGGCTGGACTACGAATCCGGGGCAGCGACCGAATCAACCAGGTGCCGGTTCAGCCAGTTCAATGTGGCGCCCAGAACCCGTTCCCAGTTCGCTTCCCCGCCGAGTCCATGACCGGCGTTGTCGAGGACGATCAGCTCATGCGCTACCCCTTCGCGCGCGAAGGCGGCGGCCATCCGTTCGCCGTGGAAGGCCGGTACCAACTCGTCGGCGCCGCCCATGATCATCAGCGCCGGCGCGTCGTCCGCCGTGGCCGAGTGCAGCGGCGAGTACTGCCTGGCTTGCTCTATCGACAAATCCAGCGCCGGGAAGCGCCGGTACGTCGGCAGCGACTCCGGCGCTTCCCAGACTGCGATCGTCAGGTCGGTCGGCGGCACCCAGGCGACGACTGCAGCGACCCGACTCGATGCCTGCTCGACCGCGTCACCGTCGGTCGATCCGTCATCACCCTGGGTCCCGAGGACCAGCGC
>JAGRJL010000280.1 GCA_020442775.1 Lysobacterales bacterium
ACTTGACAGTACGTCGAGTCGATCGCAAGGAGCAAACCGCACCACAGCGCACCTGCGGAAGCCTCGCGAAGAACATTCATGAATCATCCAGGCTAGAACGCGCCTCCCGCCGGCAGTGCAACGCCGCCGGCGGTCTTTCCCGGATGGATCCGGAAAAGCCGATTCCCCGAGCTCACGACCGCAGCAATGTAGAATGCGCTCGCCCATCGACTTGAGCACACCGATTGACCCGAGATCCTGCCCCGGCCCTGGCGTCCGGCGGCGCGCTGGCGCGCCACTTGCCCAACTTTCAGCCTCGCGAGTGCCAGCAGGAGCTGGCGCAGGCGGTGGCCTGGGCGATCGAGCACCGCGCCGCCCTGGTCGCCGAGGCCGGCACCGGCACCGGCAAGACCTTTGCCTATCTGCTCCCCGCGCTTCAGGCCGGCGTGCGCAGCGTCATTTCCACCGGCACCAAGGCGCTGCAGGATCAGCTCTTTCACCGTGATCTGCCGTTACTGATCGAGGCGCTGGAAGTCCATCCCAAGGTCGCCCTGCTCAAGGGCCGCGCCAACTATCTGTGCCGCTACCGGCTGGAAAATCACCAGAGTGACGGCCTGCTGATGCGCGCCGAAGAACTCACCCAGCTGCGCCAGATCCGGCGCTGGGCCTCGCACACCAAAGCCGGTGATCGCGCCGAACTGCTGGAGGTCGGCGAGGATGCGCCGATCTGGGCCCAGGTCACCTCCACCGCAGACAACTGCCTGGGCGGCGACTGCCCCAACTACGCCGAGTGTCATGTGGTCAGGGCCAGACGCAAGGCGCAGGAGGCCGATCTGGTGGTGGTCAACCACCACCTCCTGTTCGCCGACATGGCACTCAAGCAGGAGGGCTTCGGCGAGCTGCTGCCCGGTGCCGAGCTGATCGTGCTCGACGAAGCCCATCAGATCATCGAAACCGCCACCCAGTTCTTCGGCATCAGCATCAGCGGACGCCAGCTGGTCGATCTGGCCCGGGACAGTCTCAAGGAGGCCGCGCAGGTCAGCGGGCTGCTCAGTCTGGTGACCACCCCGGCGCAGCAGCTGGAGCATCAGGTGCGGGTGCTGCGTGCGGGTCTGGACCGGGTGCCGCCACGCGGCAGCTGGAGCGACCTGATCGATGACGACGAGATCGTTGATGCGATCGCCGAACTCGCGCGCGGCCTGGCGACCCTGTGCGCGGTCCTCGGCGAACAGGAAGAGATCAGCCCCGGAATTGAAAGCTGCGCCGCGCGCGCGGCCGATCTGGGCCTGCGCCTGACCCAGATCAGTCGCGACCCCAGCGCCGAGGAGAGCGAACCGAGCACCCCGCGAGTGCGCTGGTACGAAACCCGCGGCCGCGGCTTCAGCCTGCACAGTACTCCGCTGGAGATCGCCGATCCGCTGCGCCGCTACCGGCAGCAGTCGGGCGCGGCCTGGGTGCTGACCAGCGCCACCCTGGCGGTCGGCGAACGCTTCGACCACTACCTGACGGCGACCGGGCTGGAAGACGCCCGCACCCTGTTACTGGATAGCCCTTTCGCCTATCAGGAACAGGCGCTGCTGCTGGTGCCGCCGGGCATTCCCGAACCCAACCAGCCCACCCATACCGCCGCGGTGCTGCGCCTGGCGCTGCCGCTGATCGAGGCCGCGCAGGGCGGCTGCTTTCTGCTGTTCACCTCGCATCGCGCGCTGCGCGAGGCCGCCGAGCGACTGCGCGGATCATTGTCCTTTCCGCTGTTCGTGCAGGGCGAGGCGCCTCGTCATCAGCTGCTGGAGGACTTCCGCCGCTGCGGCAACGGGGTATTGCTGGGTGCAGCCAGCTTTTGGGAAGGCGTAGACGTGCGCGGACAGGCGCTGAAGCTGGTGATCATCGACCGCCTGCCCTTTGCCCAGCCCGACGATCCGGTGGCGCGCGCCCGCGCCGATGGAATCAGCCGCCGCGGACTTTCGCCATTCCGCGAGCTGTCGCTGCCCGAGGCGGTGCTGGCCCTGAAGCAGGGCGCCGGACGCCTGATCCGCGACGTCGATGATCGCGGCGTGCTGGTCCTGTGCGACCCGCGAATCCGCACCAAGAGCTATGGCCGGGTTTTCTTGAGCAGCCTGCCGCCAATGCGCCGCACCCAGAGTGTGGAGGATGCGGTCAGCTTCCTGCGCGCCATGGCGGAGGATTGAACTCACCGTCCGCCTTGGGCGCAGCGACCGCTCAGGTTTCCTCGACCACCCCACCGGCAGCGATAAAGGCGTCCACCTGGCGTTCCAGAATCGGCAGCGGCATGGCGCCGTTGAGCAGCACCACCTTGTGGAATTCACGGATATCAAAGCGCTGACCCAGCTCGGCCTGCGCGCGCGCCCGCAGCTGCTGGATTTTTAGCATCCCGATCTTGTAGGCCAGCGCCTGACCCGGGTTGACCAGGTAGCGCTCGATCTCCGAGACCACCTCCTTGTCACCCATGCCGGTCTTTTCCTGCATGAAGGCGATCGCCTGCTCGCGACTCCAGCGCTTGGCGTGCATGCCGGTGTCGACCACCAGCCTGACAGCACGGAACATCTCCGCCTGCAGCCGGCCCAGCTCACTGAGCTGATTGGGGTGGAATCCGCCCTCGTGTGCCAGATACTCGCTGTACAGGGCCCAGCCTTCCGAGTAGGCGGTGAACGGAATCATGGTGCGGAAGGTCGGCAGCCCTTCCAGCTCGCGGGCCAGTGCGATCTGGAAATGGTGGCCGGGAATGCCCTCGTGGAAAGCCAGCGTGCGCATGCCAAAGCGCGGGATCTCGTTCACATCGCGCAGATTGGCGTAGAAGATGCCGGGACGTGAGCCGTCCATGGTCGGGCCGTTGTAATAGGCGCCCGGCGCGGTCTTCTCCTTGAATTCGGGAATCCGCCGTACCTCCAGCGCGGCACGGGGACGGCGGGAGAAGAACTGGTCCAGCTGGCTGTCGGTGTCGGCGTAGATCGCCTGATAGTCGGCCAGGATCTGCTCGCGACCGGCTTCGGTGTCCGGGTAGAGCTGATCGGGACGCCTGGCCAGCACCTGCACCCGTTCACCGATGGTGCCCTCCACCAGCCCCTCGCCGGTGAGGATGGCGTCCATCTCCTGCTCGATGCGGGTTACTTCGGCCAGCCCGATCTGGTGGATCTGGTCGGCGCTCATTCGCGTGGTGGTGTGGTTCTCGATCTGGTAGGCGTAGAACTCATCGCCATCGGGCAGCCGCCAGACGCCGTCATTGCTCAGCCCCTGGGCCAGCAGTGCATCGAAATACTCGATGTAGCTGCGGTAGGCCGGATAGACCCGCGACTCGATCCGCTCGGCAACCCGCGGCAGCAATTCGGCGCAGCACTGCTGAGCGGCGTCGAGCTCCGCCAGCCGCTCCGTCACCGAGGTGTACAGAATGTTTTCGGTGGCCGGCTGGGCGACGAATTCGCGCATCTCGACGAGTACTTTCTCGACTGCAAAACGCGGCGGCAGTATCCCCTTGTCGGCGCGCAGCTTGACCCCCTCCAGCACCTGTTCAAACTTGTACGGGAGCTTCTCCAGACGGGCGATGTAGTTCTCCACATCGGTGGTGTCATTGATCGGATGCTGGGTCGCGAGGAAGGTAGGTACGTTGGACTGCACCCCCCACAGCTGATTGACCGGGAAGTTGTGATAGCGCCAGGGCTCGCCGCGCTGCTGCAGATCCAGGAAGAACTCGAGAATGTCGTAGCTCAGTGCCTCCTGGCCGTGCATCGCGCTGCGGTCATAGCCGCGCAGCGTCTCCAGATCATGATTGAACTTGGCGCGAGTCTTGTCGGCGTGCGCCTCTGACTCGTCATTCCAGTCATCGTCGTAATAGCGCAGACCGAACGGCCTGAGCATCCCCAGGCTGGTCAGCATCTCGGGATTGTCGAAAACGAACTCGGCGAAAACCCGCTCAAAAAACAATCGCGTATGGACCGGCTTGAAGTAGATCGTGTGCAGCACGAAGACCGCCACCAGCACCAAAGCCAGGGCAAACAGCTTGGCCAGTCTCTTCAACCACTTCATTTTCCGGATTCCGAACTTCGCAGAGCGCGCGAGGTTATCCCAGAACGCGCCGCTTGGGCGTGCGCAGAAAGTCATGCGCGACTCGGCATCGTGGGCCGCTGAGCCTCGCGCTGACCTGGCTGGAATGCTAAGTTCCGGCACTGATCCAGCCCATCTCCGAACCCACTCTGGCCTGCTGCCGCCCGAATGCCACCAGACCTCGCTTTCCTCAGGAGCACCCGGTATCAGCTCACCGTTGCAATCACGACCGCGGTGTTCTTCACCCTGTTCCTGCTGGTTTTTCTGCCGTTTGGGGTCAACAACTACGACCCCAACCACCACTACACCGGCGAATTTCTGCTGGCGATGAGCTCGATGGGGCTGAGCACCGGGCTGGTGACCGCGCTGAACGAATTCGCGCTGGCCAGACGGCTGCCGCGGCCAACCGGCTGGAGCAGCGTGATCGGATGGTGGCTGTGGCTGTGCCTGTGCATCGGCGCGGCGAACTTCCTGCTCTACAACTGGTGGGGCAGCTGGCACGATCTGCACTGGGCCAGCGCGGGCGAGTTCATCCTCGACTGTGCCGCCATCCTGATCTTTCCGCTGGTGGGCTGCTTCCTGCACTTTCGCCATCGTGCGCTGCATCAGCGCTTCGTCTCCGAACTCGCTCTGGAGCAAAGGGCCATCGATCCGGAACAGCTGCTGACCTTCAGCGGCACCGGCGCCTCCGATCACATCGTGCTGCGGCTCAAGGACTTCCTCCACGCCAAAGCCCAGGACAACTACGTCGAACTGCGCTTTGTGGTCGGTGACGCGGCCCAAACCCACCTGCTGCGAGCGACCCTGGCAAACCTTGCCGAGCAACTGCAGGACGCCGGCATCGTTCGCTGCCATCGCTCCTTCCTGGTCAATCTGCGCCGGGTGGTCGCGGTCCGCGGCAGCGGCACCCGGCTGACCCTGATGCTGGACCAGAATGGCGAGTCGGTGCCGGTCTCCCGATCCTTCGCTGAAGGCACCCTGGCGGCGCTGAAGGAGATCGGCGGGCGCGCCGAGGCTGTAACAGAGACGGCACCTGCCGGCCCCGAATAATTCGCCCCAAGGGCGGCAATTTCGCCCCAGCGCTGGGCCCTGATCGAATCCACTGGCCACAGCCGGACGCCACCCGTCCCGAGGCGCACCCAGGGTGATCAAGCCAGATCTAGGCTGAACTCCCCAACCACAGGAGTAACCAGCCATGCGATCCAGACTGATCACCGCCATCGGCACCGCACTGCTCGGCGCCATCGGGATCTGCAGCCAGGCCGCCCACGCCAGCGAGGAAACTACCGAAGCGGTCTTGCAGCGCTTTGTCGACAGTTACCGCAGTGACCCCATGGCCTTGACCGCCACCTTCGGCATCCAGATCGGCGACGACTGGTGGCACGTTCGTTCGGTGCGCTCGCAGAAGCCCTACGCCGCCGGCAAGCAGAAGCAGTACACCCTGCACGAGTTTGGCCCGCATCAGGTCAGCCTGCATGCCGGACCACCCCAGCAGCCGACCTGGTTCTTCCATTTCGCCGACCGCGAAACCCTGGATCGGGTCGATCAGGGGCTGTGGACGGCGACCACTGCGGCGGCCAAATCCACCCCGGACGACAAGACCGCGCTGGAGCTGGAGGAAATGAGCGGTTTCGCCCCCAGCCAGCAGTCCACCGCGATCACCTATCAGGTGATGGAACACTTCTTCAAGCATGATCCGGCCGAAGTCACCCGCTTCTCACGCGACAGCTCCTTGCCCAGCCACGGCGCCGCTTTGGTCGCGCTGTACACGATGAAGGACAAGCGAATTGCCTGGTTCAGCCTGGGACAGGATGAGGCGGCAAATGACGACCGCGGGCTGGATAAAAGTCAGGTCCCCAATTTGTTCATCATCACCGGGGGCCGTGGAAAAGCCGAGATTGGCGAGCAGACCATCGACCTGGAGCCCGGCATGAGTGTGTTCGTCGGACCCTACGTCAAGCACATCTTCCGCAACCCCAACCCGGAACCGCTGGAAGGCATCCTGGTGCTTTTCGGCGACAACATCGACTACGTCCACGGCCAGTCCTATCTGGACTTCGTCGAGGCCGAATATGCCTTCTACGGCAGCAACGAAGCGGCGCACAAACCCGCCACGGAGCAAGCAACCAGCCCCTGATCAGTTCCAGGCAAAGGAGACCGCCGGTGTAACGCCGGCGGCCTCCTCTTGACGCGCGCGCTCTATTGGCTACCGGAACTGGCTACTGGAACTTTTCCGTGCTACCCAACCACCCAGCGCTGAAAGGCCAACAGCGCCACCCCGATCACGATCAGGGTTGCGCCGAACATCGGCACCAGCATCAGGAAGGGCAGCCCCAGCACCAGCGCGGCCAGGCCAAATGCGCCGAAATCGGCCAGCCCGGGAGGCTTCGGATCGCCACCCAGCGGGATCCCGAACAGATAATCCAGACTCAGCTTGCCGGCGCCGTTGAAGATCAACGGGAGCAACATCACTACGAACAGCAGCGGCAGCTTGAAGTTGCCGTGACCGCGGTCGGTGATCGAATAGCCGGCCAGCAGATCACTCCACATCGACCACATGTCTGGCCAGTGCGCCACCGAGGTGGCGACGAAGGTGAGAAAGAGCAGGCTGAAAGCGACTACTCGGGTACCCAGACCGGCAATCAGCAGCACTGCGCCAATCAGCTCGAACCAGGTCGCCATGCCCCAGCTCAGTCCCGCGGGAACCACGCTGAAGGGGAAGGGGAACTGATCCTGGACGCTGGCAAACCAGTTCTCACCGCCCAGCTTTTCCCGGCCGGACTCGAAGAATTCCCAGCCCATGATGATCCGCAGCACCAGCGGCGGCAGATATTCGCCCACCGCATTGAGGCGCCCGGTCAGCGATTCCCAACGATTCTGCAAGCCGGCGAGGAGGTTCGGGTTCAAGGTGGGGATCCTGATCTGAGCGAATGCGCAAAGGTGCCTGCTGGGGGGGCAACTGGCAAGGGCCCAGGCTTCCAGGGCCCAGGGCCCAGAGCGCCCAAAGCGCCACTAGTCGGGCTTTCTGG
>JAGRJL010000015.1 GCA_020442775.1 Lysobacterales bacterium
CCGCCGAACTTTGTCGAGCTTGAGATCGTGGAAACCGACCCTGGAATGCGCGGCGATACCGCCCAGGGCGGGACCAAGCCGGCCAAGCTGTCTACGGGCGCGGTGGTTCGGGTGCCCTTGTTTGTCGAGCAGGGCGAGATGATTCGCTGCGACACCCGCAGCGGAGAGTACGTCAGCCGGGTCAAATAGCGCTGCGATGAGCGCCGAGCGCATCGATACGCTGATTGAGGCGCGCTGGATCGCGCCGGTGGAACCCGCCGGCGTGATTTTTGAAGAGCACGCGCTGGCGGTGCGCGACGGCAAGATCGTCGATCTGCTGCCTTCGGCCGACGCGCAGCTTCGCTATCAGGCAACAGAGCGCGTCGAGCTTTCCGATCATCTGCTGATCCCCGGATTGGTCAACGCCCACACCCATGCGGCGATGACCCTGATGCGCGGGTTGGCAGATGATCTGCCGCTGATGCCCTGGTTGACCCAGCACGTGTGGCCGGTGGAAGGCGCGCTGATGAGCGCCGAATTCGTTCGCGACGGCACCGAACTGGCCGCCGCGGAAATGCTGCGTGGCGGTATCACCAGCTGTCAGGACATGTACTTCTTTCCGGATGTGGCGGCCGCGGCCTTCGAGCAGATGGGCATGCGCGCGGTGGTCGGACTGATCGTGATCGAGTTCCCCTCGGCCTGGGCCGGCACCACTGATGAGTATTTCGAGAAGGCGACCCGGGTCCACGACCAGTGGCGCGGACATTCGCTGATCGGCACCTCGCTGGCACCGCATGCGCCCTACACGGTGTCCGACGGCAGTTTTCAGCGGATTCGAACGCTGTCGGACCAGTTCGACATCCGGATTCAGTGCCACGTGCACGAGACGGCGCAGGAAATTGTCGATGCCAGGCAGCAGACCAACGAGCGGCCGCTCGCCCGGCTGAAGCGGCTGGGGGTGCTGAGTGAGGCGTTGACCGCGGTACACATGACCCAGCTGACCGAATCGGAGATCGAGCAGTGCGCGCGCGCCGGGGTGGCGATCGCCCACTGCCCGGAGTCCAATCTCAAGCTGGCCAGCGGATTCTGCCCGGTGGACGCGCTGCTGCGCGCCGGCATCGCGGTCGCGCTGGGCACCGACGGTTGCGCCAGCAACAACGATCTGGACCTGCTCGGAGAGGCGCGCAGTGCGGCTTTTCTGGCCAAGGGCGTGAGCGCCGACGCCAGCAGTGTGGACGCACATCAGGCGCTGCGGATGGCGACCCTGGGCGGGGCGCAGGCGCTGGGGCTGGCCGACCGCATTGGCTCGCTGGTGCCGGGCAAGTGGGCCGATATCACCGCAGTCTCGCTCTCCGCGCTGGAACTGCAGCCGGTTTACAACCCGGTCTCCCACCTGATCTACGCCGCTGGCCGCCAGCACGTCAGTGACGTCTGGGTAGGCGGCCGACGTCGGGTCGCCGATGGTGCCCTGATCGGTGTGGACAGCGCCGCGCTGAGCGCCAAGGCGCAGCGCTGGGCAGTGCGGGCGCGCAGCGCGCAAAAGGCAGCCAGTGAGGCGAAGGCGTGAGTCGGATAGATCCGGCTGAGGTCGAGCGATTCAGGCTACAGGCGGCCCGATGGTGGGACCCCAGTGGTCCGGCCGGCCCGCTCCACGTGCTCAACCCGGTGCGCATGGAATTTGTCCGGCAGCACGCCTATATCGAGGGCGCCAACGCGGCCGACGTGGGCTGCGGCGGTGGCCTGGTCAGCGAGGCGCTGGCCGCTGGCGGCGCAAGGGTCACGGCGATTGACGCCACCGCCGAGCTGATCGAGGTGGCGCGGCTGCATGCGCTGGAGTCCGAGCTCGCGATCGACTACCGGCAGACCACGGCGGCGGACCTGGCCGCCGAGCAGCCGGGCGCCTTTGATCTGGTTACCGCACTGGAGCTGATCGAACACGTTCCTGATCAGCCCGGACTGATCAACGACCTGGCCGCGCTGCTGCGCCCCGGTGGGCGGCTGTTCCTGTCCACCCTGGATCGCCGTCCGCTGAGCTTTCTGCTCGGAATCGTGGCTGCGGAGTACCTGCTGAATTTGCTCCCCCGCGGGACCCATCGTTATGACCGCTTCCTGCGGCCCAGCGAACTGATTGCCCTGGGGCGCCGCGCCGGGCTGCATCCGCTGGCCATCGGCGGACTCCATTATGAACCGCTGAGTCGGCGCGCCTGGCTGTCGGATCGGCCTCAGATCAATTACCTGCTGTGTCTGCAGAAGGCCGAATGATTACCGTGGCAATGCCAAGCGCGCCCGCTGCGGTGCTGTTCGACCTGGATGGAACACTGCTCGACACCGCGCCCGATCTGATCGGCGCGCTGAACCGGGTGCTGCTCGAGCAGAATCGCGATCCGGTTGCGGTGGCCGACTTCAGGCGCTGGGTTTCGCAGGGCGGACGGCGGCTGCTGCGCGAAGGCTTCCCTGATCTGGACCAGTCACGGATTGAAGATCTGCTGCCCTGCTTTCTGAGCTACTACGAGGCCCACATCGCCGAGCACACGCTGATCTATCCTGGGGTGGATGAGGTGCTTGCCGAGCTTGATCACCATGCCATTCCCTGGGCAATCGTGACCAACAAGCCAATCGGCCTGACCCACATGCTGCTGCGCGCGATCGGCTGGGAAGGCCGCACCCCGGTCGTGATTGGCGGTGACTCACTGGCCGAGCGCAAGCCGCATCCGCTGCCATTGCAGGTCGCGCTGCAGCGGCTCGGGGCCAGCGCGGCCAATGCCTGCATGGTCGGCGATGACCTGCGCGACATTCAGGCCGGGCAGCAGGCACATTGCCGGACCCTGATCGCGCGCTGGGGCTACCTGGATCGGCCGGACCAACTGGCGCAGTGGGGCGCCGATGGCATTGTCGAGCGGCCGCTGGACTTGCTGGGGCGGTGGTTCTCGAGCGCGCGGGCGAGCGCCTAGCCGATGGATGATGCGGCGACCACTGCCCGCGCGCTGGTGTTTATCGAGCGCTGGCGCCATCAGGATCCCGCTCTGCGGCTGGCCGAGGTCTACGCCGACGACGAGGGCTGGGCGATCTCCGCGGCGCTTTATTTCGAACTGGCCGAGTGCCTGTTCAGAATCGCCGAAGGCCATGTGCGCGAGGCCAAGCTGGGCTGGTGGCTGGAGGAGGTAGGTCATTATGCCGATGCGGCTCCGCGTCACCCGCTGACCCAGGCAATGCATCTGCGTTCGGTGTCCGCGCAATCGATCAGGGCGCTGGTGGTTGCGGCCGCGGAGCTGATGGACGCTCCCGCGGCAGAGAACCGGACGCAGCTGGAACGCCAGCGGCGGCCGCTGCTGCTGGCGCTGGGTGAGCTGATGCTGCAGGGCAAGAGTCAGTCGGTCTCCGGCATTCTAGCTGACGAATGGATTCCAGCGCTGACCCGCTGGGACGATTGTTTCAGGCTCCATTCGCTCGGTCGCCAGGGAAACCGGGCGATGCCCATTCTGAGCCTGGCTCAGCAAGCGGAGCTGGGGGTTTCCCGGGACCAGTTGGCCACCCTGACCGATCACCAGCTGGGCGCGATTCGGCGTCAGCTGAGCGGCTCGTGGATGCCGCCCAAGCCGCTTCCGCTGCCGCCGCTGGGGGTTTATTGCAGTCTGTGGACCGGGGCGCTGAGACGACGGGGTGGTGCGCCTTCGGGCAATGCGCTTGACGCCATCAGCGCATGGCGCGTCGCCCGCCGCTGGCGCCGTCAGATCGCTGGCTAGCTAACCTCCATGACACCAGCCCACCTGCGGCAAGGGCGTCGAGACGCGGGGGTGTTGCGATCCGCGGACTCAAGCAGCGGCGCAGCCATCGTTTCCAGACGTCGAGGTGAGCGCGCGCGGCACTCGCTGCACTCGCGACCGCGGAAAGTCGGGTCGCAACACGGCGTGATTGGCAGCACACCTGTGCTCCCCCAGCGGATCACCCCGCCGGTTTCAAAAAACTATTGACAAGCAAATCGGCCGCTCTATACTGCGCGGCTCTCGAGCGGGAATAGCTCAGTTGGTAGAGCACGACCTTGCCAAGGTCGGGGTCGCGAGTTCGAGTCTCGTTTCCCGCTCCATTTTTCTGCGAATGACCTCGGGTTTCCGAGGTCATCTCGTTTAGGGACACCGATTGCATCAGGCACTCGGT
>JAGRJL010000281.1 GCA_020442775.1 Lysobacterales bacterium
TGGCCTGTCCGCTTCGGTCACGCGCGCCCACAGCCATGTCGAATCCTTGCCCCAACTTCTCAACCAGTCGGTCGACTCTCTCCGCGTCATGCTGACCGTCAGCATCCATGAATACCAAGACATCACCTCGGGCTACCCTCGCAGCACGCTTTATGGCTGCGCCGTTGCCCATGGAATAGGGCGCACTCAGGACCGTGGCTCCTGCTGCTTCGGCCACGGCTGCGGTTTGATCGGTTGACCCATCGTCGCTGACCAGTATCTCGGCTTCCGGATAACGGCTCTTGAGGTTTTGCACAAGCAAACCGACCGTTTGGCCCTCATTTTTTGCTGGGAGAATGATGGTCAAGCTCAAGAAACACTCCTCCATGAATTCGCCTCCGATCGCAGGGCCGGGGGCCGATTTTGGGTTGGGACTGTGCAGTCGAGCGTTCTTTCGCAGTAGCCTGCAGCACGGACCTAAAGTAACATCTCGATTAGGCGAAGATACAGATGGAAGCGTATGCAAACCCAATCGACGCTGACTGGTGTTGCGCGGCGGCTAGTCCTCGAGGGTGCAATTGCCGAAGCGGATGCACGAGCAGCCGTGGAGGCCGCCGCCAAACAACGTATTTCCGTCGTCAGGCATCTGACCGAGGGCGGTCTTGCCGACCCCAGGGTCATTTCGTACGCAGCCTCGCAGGAATTCGGGGTCCCGCTGTTTGATGCCTCGGCGCTGGATATCGCTCAGTCTCCTGCTCGCATAGTCGACAACAAGCTGATCGAGAAGCATCGGGCAGTCCCGATGTTCAAGCGCGGGAGCCGGCTATTTGTCGCCATCGCCGACCCCACCAATGATCGCGCGCTGGAAGAGATCAAGTTCCAGTCGAAGCTGATTGTTGAACCCATCCTGGTCGACGACAACACCCTGACTAATCTGATGGAGGCGGTCCTCAACGTCGACGACGAGCTTGGCGATGACATGGAGGACGCCGAGGGACTGGAGGATCTGGAACTCGGCGACATCGATGATGATCCGGCGGATTCTGGCAGTGGAGTTGACGCTAGCGGGGCCGACGACACGCCGGTCGTGCGGTTCATCAACAAGGTGCTGGTCGATGCCATCAAGAAGGGAGCCTCGGACATTCACTTCGAGCCCTACGAATCGAATTACAGGGTCCGGCTCAGGATGGACGGGATCCTTCGAGCCGTTGCCTCACCGCCGATCAAGCTGAGCGCACGTATTGCGAGTCGACTGAAGGTCATGAGCAGTCTGGACATCGCCGAGCGAAGGGTGCCCCAGGACGGCCGTATCAAGCTGAATCTGTCCAAGACCAAGTCGGTGGATTTTCGCGTCAGCACTTGCCCCACGCTGTTCGGCGAGAAGATCGTTCTCCGTATCCTGGATGGCTCCGCCGCAAAGCTGGGCATCGACAAGCTCGGATACGAAGAGGACCAGAAAGACCTGTTCCTGGGGGCCATTGCCAAGCCCTATGGCATGGTCCTGGTGACCGGGCCAACCGGATCCGGCAAAACGGTGTCGCTCTACACGGCCCTGAACATCCTCAATACCGAAGGTCGCAATATTTCGACCGTTGAGGATCCGGTTGAAATTCGGGTACCGGGTATTAATCAGGTGCAGCAGAATGCGAAACGCGGCATGACCTTCGCCGCTGCTTTGCGCTCGTTCTTGCGTCAGGATCCGGACGTCATCATGGTGGGCGAGATTCGCGACCTGGAAACGGCCGAAATCGCGGTCAAAGCCGCCCAGACCGGGCACATGGTGCTGTCAACCTTGCACACCAATGACGCACCGCAGACCATTTCCCGATTGATGAACATGGGCATCGCGCCCTTCAACATCACCTCATCGGTGACGCTGGTGATTGCACAGCGATTGGCCAGACGGCTGCATGATTGCAAAAAGCCCATCACCTTGCCCGAGAACGCCCTGATTGCCGAGGGCTGGACCGCAGAAGAAGCCAAGGAACTGCATCTCTTCGAAGCCGGCGGTTGCGGTTCCTGCAACGAAGGCTACAAGGGACGCGTGGGCGTCTATCAAGTCATGCCGATCACTGAGCAGATCGCCAAGATCGTGCTGTCGGGCGGGAATGCTATTCAAATTGCCGAGGCATCAGCTGCTGACGGCATCAATGACCTTCGATCTTCAGCGAGACTCAAGGCGGCCAACGGGGTGACGAGTCTTTCTGAAATCAATCGAGTAACCAAGGACTAGCGACATGGCAACCAAGGCAATGACCGGCACAGAGGCTCTCCAGACGTTTCTGTGGGAAGGCGTCGACAAACGCGGGGTGACCTTGAAGGGCGAGGAGCTCGGCAAGAATGCCAATCTAGTCAAGGCCGAACTGCGTCGCCGCGGGATTAATCCGAAGAAGGTTGCGCAGAAGCGGGCAAACCTGTTCAGCAAATCCGGCAAGCCGGTGACGCCCAAGGAAGTGGCGATCTTCAGTCGCCAGCTGGCCACAATGATTCAGTCAGGCGTACCGCTGGTGCAGAGTTTTGAGATTATCGCCGGCGGGATGAGCAATCCACGCTTCAAGGAAATGCTCAGCGCGATCAAGGTCGATATAGAAGGCGGCACCACGCTGAATGAGGCGCTGGCAAAACATCCGGTGCAGTTCGACGCGCTCTACGTCAACTTGGTGAAGGCCGGCGAATCTGCGGGTGTGCTGGATATCGTGCTGGACACCATCGCCAGTTACAAGGAAAACATCGAGAGCCTCAAGGGCAAGATCAAGAAAGCCCTGTACTACCCGGCAGTCGTGATCGCGGTCGCGATCCTGGTCAGCGCAGTCCTGCTGATTTTCGTTGTTCCACAGTTTGAAGAAGTCTTCAAACAGTTCGGGGCGGAGCTGCCGGCCTTTACCCAGGTAATCGTATCCGCATCCAGGTTCATGATCGCCTATTGGTGGGCGGTTCTCGGCATCGTTCTGGGAACCATATTCGGTTTTATCGCGATGAAAAAGCGGTCGCGAAAGTTTGCCGAGTTTCTCGATAGAGTCGCGCTGAGGCTGCCGGTCATCGGCACCATCCTGCACAACTCGGCGATTGCCCGCTTCGCGCGCACCCTGGGTATCACTTTCAGAGCCGGCGTGCCACTGGTTGAGGCACTGGAAACCGTCGCGGATGCCACCGGCAGCGTGGTCTACTCGGCGGCGGTGAATCGGGTGAGAGAAGATGTCAGCATTGGCCATCAGCTGAATCTCGCGATGCGGCAGACCCAGCTGTTCCCCAACATGGTGGTGCAGATGGTTGCGATCGGCGAGGAGGCCGGATCGCTGGACACCATGCTGCTCAAGGTAGCGGAGTTCTATGAGGAAGAAGTCAACAACATGGTTGACGCTCTCTCCAGCTTGATTGAGCCCTTCATCATGGTGTTCATCGGCACCATCGTTGGTGCAATGGTGATCGGCATGTACCTGCCAATCTTCAAGATTGCGGCGACGATGTAGCTCGGCCAACAAAGGGACGCAGGTTGCGGTGTACTGGATGGAATCATGGCCGATGGCGGCTTGGTTGATCGCTGTCGGCGCCTTTGGGTCCCTGATCGGCAGCTTTCTCAATGTGGTGATCCTGCGCCTTCCGCCGCGCCTGGAGTGGGGCTGGCGCGCGCAAGCTCGCGAGGTCCTGGTTGATTCCGGGGAGACGCCTCCGATTGGTGAGCAGGCGCCGCCAGGGATCGTTTGGGAGAGTTCCTTCTGTCCGACCTGCAAGACGCCGATCAAGCCCTGGGACAATATTCCACTGCTCGGTTTCGCGCTCCTGCGCGGCCGCTGTCGCCAGTGCAAGAGCCCGATATCCTGGCAGTACCCGCTGGTCGAATTGATGACCGCTCTGGCGTTCGTCGCCTGTCTGTGGATTTTTGGTCCAACCCGTGAGGCCGCTTTGGCGATGGTGTGTACCGGCTTCCTGATTGCAGGATCCGGCATCGATGCCAGAACCCAACTGCTGCCGGATGTGATCACCCTGCCGCTGCTCTGGCTAGGACTGCTGATCAACACCCAGTCCGTCTTTGCAACGCCGGTGGATGCCATCATCGGCGCCGCGGCGGGCTATCTCTCCCTGTGGACGGTGTTCTGGCTGTTCAAGCTGCTGACCGGCAAGGAGGGAATGGGCTACGGCGACTTCAAGCTGCTCGCTGCGCTTGGTGCCTGGCTGGGTTGGCAGAGTCTGCTGGGTATCATCTTGCTGTCTTCGGTAGTCGGCGTTGTCGTGGGCGGCTCACTGATGGCGCTACGCGGCCGCGGAAGGGACGTACCGATGCCCTTCGGGCCTTTCCTGGCGGCCGCTGGCTGGCTCATGCTGGTGTTCTCCGAGCAGATCGCCCGCTGGATACCTCTGGTTCGAATAGGCTGATGCGGCCCTTTTCGGTCGCCCTGACCGGCGGGATTGCTTCGGGCAAGAGCGCGGTTTCCGATCGCTTCGAGCAACTGGGCGCCGCGATCATCGACACCGATCTCCTCGCCAGAGAGGTCGTGGCAGCGGGATCGGCAGGCCTGCAGGAGATCGTTGAGGCCTTTGGCAATGAGGTGCTCGGCGCCGATGGGAAGCTCGATCGCGGATCCCTTCGGAAAATCGTGTTCGCCTCGCCCGGGCACAGGCGCCGGCTGGAGGCGATAACCCATCCGCGCATCCATGCCCTGGTCGAGTCCCGCTTGCGGGCAGTCAGCGCAGCCTATGCGGTAATCGTGGTGCCGCTGCTGGTCGAGAACTTCGAAAGCTACCGCTGGACGGATCGAATTTTGGTGGTCGATGTGGACCGGCAAACCCAATTGAG
>JAGRJL010000282.1 GCA_020442775.1 Lysobacterales bacterium
CGTTCAGGGTGACTGGCATAGCGTCCGATGAAGTGCGCTGGACGCGGTTGTTGACAGCGCCTGGGCGTCAGCCGGGTGCTCAACACCGCCCACGGGTCGGGCGGGCGCAGCGCGAGCGCTGCCGGTGCCGGAGTCGGCGGCGGGGCCGCGACCGGTTCGGCTTGCGGACTGGCCACGGGCTTGGCGTCCACCGTCTGGTCGGCGGCTTCGACCGCGACCGGCGCTCTTTCCGTGGCTGTCAGAGGCTGGCTCTTGGAAGGAATCGTCTGGCAGCCGGCCAGCATCCAGCCACAGAGCGCAATCAGGCCCAGGTGCCTCATCCGCGCCCGATGCATTTCAGCGCTCAAGTCGCCGATCCGGACGGCGCTGTCGCCACAGCGGAATACTGATGACGGTTTCCTGGGCGGGCATCAATGGCGGCAACAATCGAGATTCGCAGCGCATGGCAGGATGGGCGTCGATTCCGCGGTGACGGCCCCGCAGGATAGCGAAATCAATTCGCTGACGGATGTGTACTCGGGTCAACAAGTGTGCGCCTCACTGCGCTGATATTATCGCCGTTTTAGCCGAGCGACTGGAAGCATCATTGGCCGAAGCACAGGGCAGCAATCACGACGGCGTGGACTGGGGCGGCGTCGAGGCGGCAGGGCTGGCCCGCTGCTGCGCGCGCCCGGGGACCGTCTGGTTGCTTTGTTGCGGGCTGAGCAGTCCGCTTGCGAGCGCTGAGAGCCCCGCAGTGGTCCTGCGTCGGGTGGTGGGCGATCGCCTGGCGGGCTCGTGGCATGCACGGACCGCGGCACTGGCGCTGCTTCCCGGATCACTCAGCGGCATCGTCCTGAGCCATTGTCTGGAGGACCAGCTGGCGCCGCTATCGCAGCTCGATGAAGCCCTTCGGGTGCTGCGACCCGGCGGCCAGCTCAGCATCTGGATCTGGGGGGGGCGGGCGCCGAATGCGCGCATAGATCGCGCCGTGGCGCGCCGATCACTCGCCCAACTCAAGCGCTGGGCGGCCAGCAGGCCACTGCAGCTGACCGAGATGGTCTGCGTCAACCGGGTCGACCAGGCGCTGCGCAGCCGCGCATTGGGCGAATTACCGCCGCTGCAGCGGTGGTGGCTACAACGCAATGCCGAGTTGCTTCGACTGGATTATCGACACTCCGACTCTCAGCCGCTGGGGCTCAGACGGCTGCTCCCGCACGGCCGCCGCGTGTCGGTGCCAGCGCAGGGTTTGTCCCGTGTCTGAGCTGCCGCAGGTGATGATTCACACCGACGGTGCCTGCTCCGGAAACCCTGGTCCGGGCGGATGGGCTGCACTGTTGCAGGCCGGTGATCGTCAGCGGGCACTGCAGGGCTACGAGGCGGATACCACCAACAACCGGATGGAGCTGATGGCGGCGATTGTGGCACTGGAGACGCTCAAGCGGCCCTGCCGCGTCGATCTGTTCACCGACTCGCAGTATCTCAAGCAGGGACTGGAGCAGTGGCTCGCCGGATGGCGCAAAAAGAATTTCCGCACCGCCAGCGGCAGCCCGGTCAAGAATCAGGATTTGTGGATCCGCCTGGACGAGGCGAGAGGCCGACATCAGCTGACGCTGCATTGGGTCCGCGGTCACGCGGGAGATCCGGGGAACGAGGAGGCCGACCGGCTCGCGCGCGAGGCGCTGGAACGGGGGCGAGGAAGTCGATGAATCAGATGCACAGCTCGCGCTGGATCGTGCTCGATACCGAAACCACCGGTACGGATGCCGACAACGGCCATCGAATCATTGAAATTGGCTGTATCGAGATCGTCGAGCGGCGCAAGACCGGAAACAACTTTCATGTCTACCTCAACGCCGATCGCGACAGCGAAGAGGGCGCCTTGCGGGTGCACGGTCTGACCCGGGAATTCCTTGCCGACAAGCCGCGCTTTGGCGACATTGCCGCCAAGTTGCTGGATTATCTGGATCTGGATGCGGGTCCCGAAATCGTGATCCACAACGCGGCATTCGATCTGGCCTTTCTGGACGCCGAGTTTGCCCGTCTGGATCCCTCGGCGCGGCCCTTCAGCGAGTCGCTCACGGTGGTTGACTCGCTCCAGGTGGCCCGCGAGCGTCACCCTGGGCAGGCCAACAGCCTCAATGCGCTGTGCAAGCGCTACAGCGTCGACGCTACTGCCAGAACCCTGCACGGCGCGCTGCTGGACTCGGAACTGTTGGCCGATGTCTATCTGGCACTCACTGCCGGACAGGCTGCGTTGAGCCTGGACCTGGCGGTGGAATCGGTGGAGCAGCGTCTGAGTGTCGATCCCAGGCGCTTGCCGAGGCGGACGATCGTGCCGTCCAACGCCGATCTGGAGCGCCATTCCAAACGGGTCGAGGCCCTGGTCAAGATTGCCGGCGACGCGGTGGTTTGGCGGCAAATGGCTCCGTAGCGCACGCAAAGCTCGTTGGCGGCCAGGGCGAAGGACCGCCACAAGCCCCACCCTGAGCCAAACTGGCGATCATTTGACTTTCACCTTAATGAAGGAATTTCAATCGTTTAGGTGATTGATCCCGGCTGGATGCCAGCGATTGGTGAGATTCATCTGCCATTCACAGGCTGCATTAGCCGTAGTCTCGTGGCACAATCGGTGCGCACCTGATGTGTGTCTACCGGATGGGGAAAAGGGATGGCCAAGAGTCGCCTTTTTGTAGGGCTGGTAGCGGTTTGTGGTTGGGGGTTAGCCCACGCCCAGGGCGCTGTGCAGCAAATCGAGGCCCACCAGCACCTGGGGGTCGCCAGCTGCGCGAGCGGCGTCTGCCACGGCGCTACGCAGCCGTTCAAGGATTCAAACGTCTGGCAAAACGAGTACAGCGTGTGGTCGGATTCCGATCCCCACGCCAAGGCTTATCAGACGCTTCTGAGCAATGATTCCAAGCGCATTGCCCGCAATCTGGGAATTCCCAATGCGGCCACTGCGACGATGTGTCTGGACTGTCATTCAGACAACGCACCGGGCGAAAAGCGCGGCGAGAAATTCCTGATCACCGACGGGGT
>JAGRJL010000283.1:0-8038 GCA_020442775.1 Lysobacterales bacterium
CTGGTGGGAGCGAAGGCGCTGCAGCGGATGCGGTAGGGCGCCTTTAGGGCGAGATTCCGGCCAGGATAAGGCTGGACGGGCAGCTATGGCCGAATCGGCGAAAAATCTTCTCAACCCTGACAACTCACGCAGTCAGCCGCGATCGGATTCAGTCGCGCGTTGGCATCTGCGCGGCAAGCCCGAACCTCTTCTTGAAATCTGCCTGTCTGGTTTTTCGTGACCTGCATGTCTGGTTCTATCTATTTTTCACTTGCCTGAAGCCCACCTTCAGCTGCGAAAATCTGAAGATGGACCCCATTGGTTCTTTTCGCTATATACACCGAGCGGTTAACCTAAATTCACTTCCCAACAATCCGGAAGACATAATAGTCTGACGAAAATCTTCATGCACCCAAACATCTTGATTCTCGAATCCCTTCACGACAAAAACCGGGAACGACTCGATAGCAGCCTTGAGAAAAACCGGTTTCAAGAGTCTCCGATAGGCTGATAGCGACTCAATAAACTGCGTTCTCTCGTCGTCAAGACAGTCAATAACTACATTCGGGAACCAAACGAAATACTCTTCCTTGACACCTTCAATCATCGAACCAACGACGTCACCGTATTGCTCCAATGATGAGCCGAGCAAATCCCATGCTCTCTGGCTCAGCACTCGCGGCTGCTGGAGGCCTGTGTGCGGGAAATCCGACAACGGCAAGACACCCCTTTCGTCTTGAACCGTTCGCAAATGCAAGGCGCCCTTCGCGACAGCTTTGGTTCTGCCATACGGCGAAATCAGAACTGATTCCTCCGCCGAAACGCCTGCGACTGTGGTGAATAATTCACCATCGGAGTTCCATGAATAACATTTCATCATCGCACTCCGTGTCGGTTCAATTGCTGAAGTCCTGCTAGAAGTTCGATCTTAATGGCACCAAGCTCATTTAGCACGCCAATTTTGCCGCCCGCCGCTTCAGCCGCAAGAATTCTGTCATTCACAGAGTCCATGTAAGCGTAGTTATGCGAGCCGCAATGAATCGATCCTAGCGCAGCTGTGCTTTTGCAGTCCGGGAGAAAAACGCCATTAGTGGGTGAATTGATGTTTATATCATGCCGAGAAAGTGCATCACGGGCCGCTTGCGCACGTGTCGAAGTCCCCGCAACTATGTGGTGAGCCTGCGTGTTCGAAGGCCTAATCACGCCCACTTGGTTTAGGTTGTACCCTAGATCATCTCCACTCGGAATTGAGCTAAGCTTGAGTTTCACGGATCTACCGAAAACCCGATAAAACAAGCCTAGCGCTCGACTTGAGAGATGCGCGACCGGCCGACCCAGCGCCCCCAGCTTCGAATAAACGACTTCCTCAGCTATCATTCCGGCAGCGGAAACATAGTTTCCGGTAAGTATGTTTACCCCAATGGTGGCGACGGTTTGAACATTTCCAGCAACATTTACCGCCGTAACAACTTGCCCAAGCGTAATTTTTCCACTTGGATCGACATTCGACACGGGGTTCAAATGCACGTACGTGTAGCGATGGAGAGTTAGGGGATCTGGTTGGATACCGCCGAACGGATCCATCCCCGCAAACCGCCCCGTCCCCGCCTCGTAATACCGCGCCCTCAGGTAATAAAACCCCAGCCCAGCATCAAACTGCTCCCCGGTATACAGATAATCATTCTCACTACTAACGACCGACGCTGAGGCATCCAACTCCCCATAAGCCGTATACGCATACCGATCAGTCACACTCCCACCGGCATCACTCAACAGCCGAGTGCTCCCCAGCCCATCCACGTGATACCAACGCGTCTCCGCGCTCCCCAGCCCGCCAGCGCCATCGGTTGGCCGCCGCAAACTGATCAAGTCATCGCCATAGGTATAGGCAGCGATCAACACCCCTGCCCCACTGGCCCCAGCGGCCAACACGCGCTCCTCCAACACCTGCGCATAGGCCTGCACCGGATCAATCAGATACCGCGTCGTCTGCGCATCCGACTCACCAAAGCGCTCGGTCTGACTACGCCGGATGCCATCGGCCAGATAGGTGTAGCGCGTGGTGGTCTCGCTACCGGGATTCTCCGGATCGGGCGTGATCGCCTGGCGTAGCCGGCCGGCGCTGTCCCACTGGTATTGGGCTTGCGTCTGGCCGCCCGTGACCTTGGTCAGCGTGTTGCCCTTGGGGTCATAGGTGTAGCTGGAGGTGTCGGATCCGGTCGCTACGCCGTCCAGGCTGGCGTCAGTCGTTTCGGTCGATAGGCGATCGTTGAGGTCGTATTGGTAGTTGGTGATCGCGAGCAAGCTCGCTCCTACAACGGCGGTGTTGTCGGTGACGGTTTGCTCGAGGCGATTGCCGACCTGGTCGAAGATCCACTCGGTTTGCCGCTCCACCGCGCCGATGCCGTTGCGCACCGTTTCACCGGTCAGTCGCTTGACTGCGTCATACCCATACTCGGTGCTGCGGGTGATGACCCCGCCGGTGTCCTCGATGATCGCCGCGCGGGTGCCGTCCGGGTTGAGCAGATAGCTCAAACCCAGCAGCACCGCGCCCAGCCGACTGTGGGTCAGCTGGGTGAGGCGGTGACGGCCGTCGTAGGTGTACTCGGTCACGGTGCCGTTGGGATAGCTCATCGAGGCGCGATTGCCGACTGCATCGTAACCGTAGGTGGTGGTGCCGGTCTCGTCGGTGACCGTTTCCAGACGATTGAGCACGTCGAAGCTGTAGTCCACCGTGCGCGCCGGGGTGGTCAGCTGGGTGCGGTTGCCGGCGGCGTCGTATTCGTACTCGATGTAGGTGCCATCGTGGTAAGTCACCCTGGTGAGGCGATCTCGTTCGTCGTATTGGTAACCGGTGGTGCCTTCGGCGCTGTCGATGACTTGTTCGACCTGGCCGCTGACGGTGTAGCTGGTGGTGACCGAGCGGCCGTCGGCGTAGAGCTGGCTGATCGGCGTTTCGAGAGTTGGGGCCCTAGTTCGGGGGTGTCGATTTCACGACAACCCGCGATCCAGGCCCGTCTTGCACCCCCACAATCTCCACCCCCGCCACCCCAAAGGCCTCCACCACCGCAGCATTGCTCCGCAAGTGCTCACTCACCACTGCAGTGGTGAACTCGCCCCCACCGGCCAGCACCATCGGCAGCAGCAGCTGATCGGCGAGGTGCTCGCCGACTGCGGCATTGCTGTCCAGAAAGGCATCGAGTTCAGCGCAGGCTCGGGCGGCGACTTGTTCGGCGCGGACACCGCGCTGGCCGTATTGGGTGACCCACTCGCTTGCACCTTCGAAATGTGCTGCGATGCTGAGCACGTTGCCGGTGCCCGCGCGCGGCCCCAGGTCGGTGTGCTGCAGCTGTTCGCGGCGCAGGCCGTAGTGGTCGGCGACGGTGGTCAGCTCGCGCATCGCGATGTGCTGGGGCAGGCCGGCGCTGATCACCCGGGCTTCGATGGCGCGCAGCGCGCCGCGCTCGATCAGGCTGATTGGCTTGAGATCTGACGGGCTGACCTTGAGCACGATGCGGCCGCCGCCGGTGGGGTAGAAGCCCACCCGCTCGACCTCCAGCTCGACTTGCGCACCCATCTGCCGCAGCAGCGGCAGGAACAGGGCGCTGATGAAGTCGGCGCTGGGGGCCATCTGGTTGTGGGTGCCACCCTCAATGCAGATTCGGCTGGGCCGGTCGGCGCGCAGCAGGATCGGCAGCACGGTCTGCAGCACCAGCATGGTGCTGCCGGCGGTGCCGATCGCGAAATGGTGGGCGCCGCCGACCAGCGCGTTGGGGCGGAATTCCAGCTCGGTGCTGCGCAGCTCGGCACCGACCAGATCGGCGGCGCTGAGCTGGGCGGCGGCCTGCACGCAGGTCAGGTGCTGGCGCATCAGGCCCGGCTTGGCCCGGCCCGCGCGGATCTTGGACAGCCGCAGCGGGCGGCCGGTCAGGACCGAGAGCGATAGCGCGCTGCGCAGGATCTGCCCGCCGCCTTCGCCTTGGGAGCCGTCGATGTGGATGGTGTTCATGGGTATTCTCTTTAGGGCTGAGGGCTGAGGGCTGAGGGCTGAGGGCTGAGAAGGACAGTCCCAGTAGCCAGTTCCAGTAGCCAGGGAGAGCCAAAGCGGTTTCGCGCTACCGATTGCTCAGCCCATGCTGGCGCAGTTCGCGGCGGTTGAGTTGGTGTTTGTTGATGACTTCGAAATGACCATAGGGGTTGCTGACGAAGGGCTTGTTCATATTCGCCAGGGTGGATTTCAGCTTGGTCTCGCTCAAGTAGCGGCTCAGATAGATTTGGCTCACCACCAGTTCAAACCAGATGCCGTCAATCCGCTGCAGCAGGCGGTCGTCGGCCAGCTTGCGGACGTCGCGCAGCCGCTCGCGCTGCTGCCGGCGGACCTGTTGCTGATACTGGCGGCGGCTGATCTGCGCTTTCCAGCGCAGGATGCCGCTTTTGGGATCGACGTACAGGCCCTCGACTTCGTTGCGCCAGCGACTCTCGATGTTGATCAAGCGCCCATCGGCATCTCGCTCGCAGCGGACGGTAACCTCCATACGCACGTGATCCAGCAAGTGTTCGCCCACGGTTGTGCGCCGGTCGATGGTCGCGCACAACTCGCTGTAGACCTTGTCCCAGGGCCGGTTGACCTGCTTGCGCAGCCACTTGCGCAGCGGCCCGATCAGGTCATCGAAGTACTTGGTACGACGGGCGCGCGGCAGCGCTGGTTCGACGAAGTCTTCGCCGTCCCAGTCGGCCACCCGCAGACGCGGCAGCGGCTGGCGCTTGATGCGCAGACCGCCGCGCGGGCGCTCGATCAGTACCTGGTGGAAGTCGGGTCTCATTTTCGTGGTGCGAAGTGGTTCGCTTTCCTTGTTTGGTTGAGGGCCCAGGGCCCAGGGCTCAGGGCCCAGGTGGGTCCCGTAGCGTTGCTCTGCCGGCGTGCTCTGCACGCCGGTCTTCCATTTCCTCTCAATCGAAGCGTTAAGGAGCGGGCTTCGCGCTTCGCGCTTTTCCGGGGCCCTGGGCCCCTTACCCTGGGCCCTAGCCTTTAACGCACACCACCTGCTTCAAGGTATGCAGCACTTCCACCAGGTCCTTCTGTGCCGCCATCACCTGATCAATGGGCTTGTAGGCGGCCGGTGACTCATCGATCACCGCCTCGTCCTTGCGGCACTCCACGCCCTCGGTGGCCTTGCGGTGCTGCTCCAGGGTGATCTCCTTTTTTGCCCGGGTCCGGCTCATGACGCGGCCGGCACCGTGCGAGCAGGAGCACAGCGCTTCGTCATTGCCCAAACCGCGGACAATGAAGCTGCGCGCACCCATCGAGCCGGGAATGATCCCCAGCTGGCCCTTTTGCGCACTCACGGCACCCTTGCGGGTCACGAACAGCTCTTCACCCCCGTGGGTTTCCTTCTGCACGTAGTTGTGGTGGCAATTCACCGCTTCCTCGGTGATCTTGAAGCGCTTGGGCATCGCCTTCTGCAGCGCCTCCAGGGTCGAGCGCATCATCACCGCACGGTTGTTGCGGGCGAAGCGCTGGGCCCAGTCGACCGCCAACACGTAGTGATCGAAGTGCGGCGAACCCTCCTGGAAGTAGGCCAGATCGCGGTGCGGCAGGTTGGCGATGTGGGACGCCATATCGCGCTGTGCCAGCTCGATGAAGTGCGTTCCGATCGCGTTGCCCACCCCGCGCGAACCCGAGTGCAGCATCACCCACACGTCGTTGGCCTCGTCCAGGCACAGCTCGATGAAGTGATTGCCGGTACCCAGGGTGCCCATGTGGTTCAAGTTGTTGGTGTTCTTCAGCCGCGGATGCAGTTCACACAGCCGCTTGAAGTCCTCATCCAGCTCACGCCAGGCATTTTCGGCCACCGTCGGCACCTTGCCCCAGGCACCCTTGTCGCGCAGGCCGCCGCGGGTCTTGCTGCGCCCGTGCGGCACCGCCCGCTCGATCGCGGTACGGATCGCCGACAGGTTGTCGGGCAGGTCCGCCGCGGTCAGCGAGGTGCGCGCCGCGATCATCCCGCAGCCGATATCCACCCCGACCGCTGCCGGAATGATCGCGTGCCGGGTCGGCACCACCGAGCCCACCGTCGCCCCGATACCCAGATGCACATCGGGCATCACCGCGACGAAAGGACCAACCACCGGCACCCGCGACAATCGCCGCAGCTGCTCCCGCGCCTCCGGCTCCACCGGGACGCCCTGGGTCCACATGCGGATCGGTACGCCGCCGTGGTCCTGCATGATTTCGTATGCGCTGTTCATGGTTGTTTCCTTGTTCCTTCAATACTTCGAGTTTCAACGGCCCAGGAATTTGAGGATCCAGGGCCCAGGGCTCAGGGCCCAGATGGCAGAGCTGGTGGAAACGGCGACGAGTTGGTAACGAGACATTGATCGTTCCAAGATGTAGTCCCATCGGCATTCGCCGTTTCCGCCAGCCCCGCCGGCCCTGCACCATTGCAGGGCCGGTAGGTGATCACGACCAGGATGGCAAAGACTGCTGCTGCGCGTGGCAGCCACGCGCCGATCAGCGGAGCGTGTTCCCGGGCTTGAACCGGGTTGGAACCGAAGCTCCCATCCGATGTAATCCTTGCCGCATTCGTGACCTTGCTTGTCCAAAAACTCCTTGTTGCTTGTAGTGGCGGGAACACGGGGGTTCGAACCCCGATCTTCCGGCTTGACAGGCCGACGCTCTTGCCAATTGAGCTACATCCCCGTTGTTGCTTGTTCGATCCGCTCGACGACCAGTTTTTGACAAGACGTTTTGCCAGTGCGTTTTCTTCCGCCACGGCGGCGGTTTTCCGCTCACCGGCCAGGGACTTGCACCCTGGCAATCGCTGGTTTGGATGTAGTCCTGTCGGCATTCGTCCAACGAAATCCGATAGTTCTCCTCCTGGGCCGCGCCCTGCGACGCGGCCCTTCCCTTCTTACTGCGCTGCCGACACCGTCTCCTGATCCAAACGAATCTGCTCGATACGCTGCACCCAGTGATCCCCGCCGTAGCGGTCGGCACTGAAGTCGGCGATCACCGCAAACACCTCGTCACTGAAGCCCCCCACATTCAACACCCGCGCATCGCTGCGAATCTGGGTGTTGCTGTAGGGCTGCAGGTCCACGCAGACCATCTTCGCCTGCGGGTTGGCCTGCTGCAGCTGGCGCCAGTAACGCGCTACCTCACTCTCACTTCCAGACTGACAGCGGATCCAACTCTGGTTGTCCGACAGCACCACCAGGGTGTCCGGCGCACAGCCCTGACGGACCAGCAGCTCCAGCGGCGCCGCAATCCGGGTTCCGCCGCCCAGCTGCGCGGCCAGCGCTGCCGCCGTCGGCAGCACCCCGCCACGCACCCGCGACCACGGCCGCACCCGATCATTGAACGGCAGCACCAGCGCACCGGGATGCCGATTCAGGATCGCCGCCGCCATCAGCCCGGCCACGTCCACACAGCGCATCGCGCTGCTGGCGCCGCGCCGGTAGCCGGTCAGCGGCCAGCCCATCGAGGCCGACACGTCCACCGCCACCGCCACCGTTCCGCGCAGCGCCGGCACGTTGGCCACCGCCAGCTCGGCCGCAATCCGCAATGCATCGCGAATACGCTCCGGCAGACCGCTGGTCGCCTGCCAGGCCGCCATCAGCTGGTAGGGCATTGCGCGCGCCCGACGAATCGCAATCGGGTCACGCAGACGCTTGGCCACCATCAGCTGCATCGCGGTGGACTCGAACACCCCGTGACGGGCGAAGGTGTTCAGGTTCATCCGGGTCTGGGTCCAGCTCGCCTGGGTCGCAATTGCACACCAGTGGTCGGTGCTCAGCTCGGCTGCGGTCAGCAGTTCGAAAGGCACCGCCGGCACCGGCTGTCGCGAATCGGCACGGAAGCGCTGCAGATCCACAATCGCCTGCGGCAGCAGTTCGGCATCGACTTCGCGACCGATCAGGTAGCCGTACAGCGCCGAACGTCGCTCATCGGCCGCCTTCGGATGGACCATCTTGATCACATCCGCCAGCGACGGCTGCTGCCCCACCATCGCCCCGATCAAGCGGGCGTCACTGGCGCGCTGCAGCCACTGCCGAACCA
>JAGRJL010000283.1:8107-20915 GCA_020442775.1 Lysobacterales bacterium
GAAGGTCTGCTCGAAGTACTCGGTGCCGAAGCTCGCCAGCCAGGCGGTCAACAGCGCCGGCATGTCCTTCATCCCACCCTGCTCACGGGCATAGATCGCGGTCTGCGCTACAAAGGCCGGCTCGACCTTGAAGCACAGCTCCAGCACTTCGTTGAGCTGGGTCTGCGCCGAGGCGTAGTAGACCTGGTTCAGGCAGCCGGTGGTCGCCAGTTGCGCCAGCGCGGCCTTGGGCGGCAGCGCATAGGCAGCGCCACCGGCCTGGTTCACCGTGTCGGTCAGCGCCTGCGGGCGGCTGTTGAATAGCGTGCGGTTGGCCATGATCTGTTCCTGCTGTGGCGAGCGATGTCCCGCCGTTCGCCAGGTACATATCAGCAACCGTGCCAACTTTTCGGTGTCGATAAAAAAGATATATAAAACATATAGTTAAAATATCTCTGCGAGATGGAGTGCAAATTTCGATCTCGACATATCAATCTTGACGTATAGTCTTTATCCAAATTTATAGGGCATTCTCGTGAAGCGCAGCGTCGTTATCGGTTTTTTGGGAACCCAGCTGGATGCCGGCCGTGGTCAGGGGCGCTGGGAGAAGTGGCGGCCCACGGTCAGCCTGGGGCGCTTTGAGGATTTCCTGCCCGACCGGATTGAGCTGCTGGCCGACTTTCGGCGAAGCAAGGCGCTGGCGCTGCAGGTGAAGGCCGACATTGCCGACTTCGCGCCACAGACCGAGGTAGTGGTTCACGATTTCTTCGTACCCGACCCCTGGGACTTCGAGCAGATGTACACCCGCCTGTTCGACTTCGTCCGTGCCTACCCCTTTGACCCTGATGCCGAGGACTATCTGGTCCACATCACCACCGGCACTCACGTTGCACAGATCTGCCTGTTCCTGCTGACCGAGGCACGCTTCATTCCGGCCCAGCTGCTGCAGACCAGCCCACCGCGCAAGCAGAACGCGCAGTCGCCCGGCAGCTACAGCCTGATCGACCTGGATCTGGCTCGCTATGACCTGATCGCCCAGCGTTTTGCCCACGCCAGCGACGAAAGCACCCGGGTGCTCAAGAGCGGAATCGCCACCCGCAATCCGGCCTTCAACCGGATGATCGAGCAGATTGAGCGAGTGGCGGTGCGCTCAAAAGCGCCGATCCTGCTGATGGGCCCCACCGGCGCCGGCAAGAGCATGCTGGCGCGCAACCTGTTTGCCTTGAAGCAGGCCCGACACGAGCTCAGCGGCCGATTCGTCGAGGTCAACTGCGCCACCCTGCGCGGCGATGGCGCCGGCAGCGCGCTATTCGGTCACGTCCGCGGCGCCTTCACCGGGGCGCAGAGCGACCGCGCCGGGCTGCTCAAGAGCGCCGATGGTGGGCTGCTTTTTCTGGATGAAATTGGTGAGCTAGGCGCCGACGAGCAGGCGATGCTGCTGCGTGCGATTGAGGACAAGCGCTTTCCACCGCTGGGCGGTGACAAGGAAGTCAGCAGCGACTTTCAGCTGCTCGCCGGCACCAACAAGGATCTGGCCCAGGCGGTAGCCGAGGGGGCTTTTCGCGAAGATCTGTACGCCCGGCTGAATCTGTGGACCTTCCATCTGCCGGGCCTGCGCGATCGGCTCGAAGACATCGAGCCCAACCTCGATTTTGAGCTGGAGCGCTACGCGCGGACGCAGGGCGAACGGGTAGGCTTCAACGCCGAGAGCCGTCGGCGCTACCTGGACTTCGCCACCGGGCCCAGCGCCCGTTGGCCAGGCAATTTCCGCGATCTGGGCGCCTCAATCACCCGCATGGCCACCCTATCGGAGCACGGCCGGATCACGGTTGAGGTGGTGAAGGAGGAAATCGACCGGCTGCAGCGGATCTGGGGCTCACACGGGGCGGAGGCTGGATCGGACGCGGTGAGGCTGGCGGCGGAGCTGCTCGGTGATCGCTGGCACGAGGTCGATCGCTTTGATCAGACCCAGCTGGCCGAGGTCATCAGCGTCTGCCGGCAGTGCCGCTCACTCAGCGAAGCCGGCCGACTGCTGTTTCAGGCCAGCCGCGAGCGCAAGCGATCGAGCAATGATGCCGATCGCCTGCGCAAGTATCTGGCGCGGTTTGAGCTGGAGTTTGAGGCCTGCAGATAGGCAAGCAGGGCGACGAACAGTTGCTACGGCTTTATGAAAGGTTCGCCGAGCAAGTTGGAGATCGTTGTGAGATTCGGAAGCCCTTCCGGAGCTGGCGGCATTGTGTCGACAATTGACAATCGGCCCTGGTACACGGTCTTTAATACGGCCGTATCGGCAATCGAAAGCGGATAACTCACCTTCCGTTCCGGTGGATTATCTACCGTCACAAAGATCAGGTTTTCGGAACGACCGCCGGCCTCAAAGTTCAATGAAATTGTCGCTCCCTCCTTAATGTGTAGCGCCTCCAGCACCAGCCCATCTGTGCCGAATCCTGAACCGACGTCCACGCGCATGCGTCGATCCAGGCCTTCTTGCTCGATCTTGAAGTCCACGGTGGTTCCCACCTCCGAAAAGACGTAGCGACGCATCACGAATGAGGCATAGCCGACAGGAATGTCAGTAGTACCAAGCTCGTCCAATCGGAACTTGTCCGAGTACCCGAGAACACCTCCCGCGTCGGAAGCGACAAACTCGTCATCGATGCCGCCATTGCCGATGACCACGGAGATTCGGCACATCTGATCCCGGTCTGGATCAGACTCCTGTGCGCAATAACCAACGTCCATCACGGCGTTCTGCCGGAAATTCCATAGGATCAGGGAGTTACTCCCCGGATCGATAACGGATCTGTTCCAGTCGCACTCGCGCTCCGCATTGGCGGCGGCTGAGAATAAGATGGCGGCGGCAAACAGCTGAAACGGTAGAGACTTACGAAACATGCAGCACCTGCGTAGTTGAACTTAAGGATGCGCGCCCACCGGGCAGCACAAAGGCATTCGCGCCTGCGCGCCACCAATCGGCGCCGTGCGCAATCTCTTGGTCTATCGAATTCGCTTTGAGTTCCTCTGGGTACGCGAAAAGCCGCGACCGGAACTCAGCTCAGTTTTCCCCCAACGCTGCATGCAGCGCCTGCGCGCGCTCGGCCAGATCGTCGTTCAAGGCCCCTACCTTGATCTGCGACCGCCAGCGCTGCGCTTGTTCCCTGTTACCTCTCGCCAACTCCGCCTCGGCCAACATCAATCGGGCTTCGGCCAGCGTGGCGCCGGACATGCTTTCGGTGGTGACCTCGTCCAGCACCGACTCAGCTTGGACCAGGATCGCCACCGCCTCCTCATCTCGATCCTTTGCCTGCAGGATCTCCGCCTTGACCAGCAGCATTACCGCGACATTGGGATGTCGCGGAGGCAGGGCTGCATGGGCAAACTCAAGCGCTCGGTTGCTGGCCGACAGGGCCGCATCGGCGTCTTGAAGGCGCGAAATGAGAAATAGTGCAAAATTATTGTATGCCATCGCGCGGATGGCGTCACTAGTGCTGGTTCCCAATGCTTCCAAGATCGCCAGGGATAGGCTGAAGGACTCGCGCGCCTGGCCCAGTTCACCGGCGTCAGCCGCCGATCGGGCCAGCAGATCCAGGGCGCTGGCGTAGCTCAGATGGGCATTGCCGTACAGGGTCAGGGTAGCCTCGCAATGGCGCTGGGCCATCGCCAGCGCCTGCTCCGGCGAGCCCAGCTTGCGATAGATCCGGGTGAGATTGCCCAGCACCCGACGGCCCATGGATGAGTGGTCGGGATCGCTCAATGCGTCCAGCAAGGCAAGATTGATCTCCAGCGCGGTATCAAACTGATCGACGGCCTGCAGCTCTTCGGCATAGCGCAGGGCGATCTCCTGGCGCAACTCATCGCCGGGATCCAGGGCCTGCACGCTGCGCTGGTAGGCGCCGCGCATCCCCTCGACCACCGAGCCGCGCTCGCCTTGCGCAATCTGCAGCCGCGCCTCGGTCAAGTCCAGCTGCAGCGCCATGCGGGTGGCAATGGCGTCGCCTGGGTTCGAAGCCAGCTCTGCGCGGGCGGTCTGCAAGGCCTGCTGAGCGGCGTCGATTTGATTCAGGTCCAGCGTCGCCTCGGCGCGCTGACGGTACAGATTGACCCGTGCGCCGTGGCTGAGCCCACCCGGCGCTGAACCCAGCTGGTCGAGTAGCTCCAGCGCCTTGTTCGGACTGCCCAGGGAGCGATACACCTCAGCCAGCTGAATCAGCAGTACCGCCTTGAGTTGGGGCGTCAGGCCGCTTTGGCGCAGATCGATGGCGGCCAGATCCAGCACCTGCCTGGCGCTGACCTGGTCGCCCCGATTGCGCGAAGGATCGGCGGCTGAGAAGGCGCGAGTCAACAGGCCCACCGCCGATTCCGCCTCGATCCTGGCCAGCTCGGCTCGGTCGCGTTCGGCAGCGACCCGCTGACCCTGCAGGTACAGCGCTATCACGCCAATCAACAGGGTCAGCAGAGCGGCGCCACCCAGGCCGAGCGCCAGCACGTGGCGACCTACGAAACGCCGCAGCCGATACCAGCGGTGGTCCTGCAGCAGCGAGATGGGCTCGCGGCGCAGCAGATGTTCGATGTCGCTGGCCAGCGCTTCGGCTGATCGGTAGCGTTCGGACGGTTGCTTCTTCAACGCGTGCAGGACGATGTTGTCCAGATCGGCTCTGGATTGCCGATCAAGAGCAGCGAAGTTCGCCGGAGCGCGGCGACTGGGCGCTGCGGGCAGATCCTCCAGGACGCGCCGTTCCACCTCCTTGGCCGGCAGATCCTTCAGATCGAATGCGGGCTGGTCGGTCAGCAGCTCGTAGAGCAGCGCGCCCAGGGCGTAGATGTCGCAGGCGGTGCCGCTGTCTTCATTGAGCAACTGTTCGGGGGCGGCGTAGCCGGGCGTGTAGGCGCGGAACTCGAAGGCGGTCTTCTCCACCGCGGTTTCCCCGCTGAGCACCTTGGCGATCCCGAAATCGAGCAGTTTCGGCTCTTCCTGGGCGTCGAGGAGGATGTTGCCGGGCTTCAGATCACGGTGTACAACCAGCCGCTGGTGCGCGTAGCTGACCGCGTTCGCCACCTTTAGGAACAGGCGCAGGCGCTGCTCCACGGACATCCGCTGTGCGCGGACGTGATCGGTCAGGCTGGCACCGGGCAGATACTCCAACACCGCATAAGGGTCGCGATCCTCATCAGCCCCGGCGTCCAGGAAGCGCGCGATATTCGGGTGCTCCAGTCCGCTGATGATCTGTCGCTCGGCCAAAAAGCGCTTGGCCAGCTCGGGATGAACCAGCCGCTGCAGGCGCTTGATCGCGACCAGATTGCTGGCAATGCCGTCGGCGCGCTCGGCCAGATAGACCTCGCCCACCCCGCCCGAGCCAATCTTGCGCAGGATCTGATAGCTGCCCACGCGCTTACCGCTGGGCCAATCCGGATTGAAAGCCACGTCCAGGGAGATCGGCAGTGCCGGCGTCTCGAAAGCCGGTTCAGCCTCGGCCGCAAGCATCTCGACGACCATCTTCAAGCAGGCCGGATCGTCAGCCAGCTGGAACTTCAGCCAATCGATCCGTTCTATTTGCGGACGTTCGAGCGCATCATGAAAATGCGCTTTGGCCCGTTGCCACTGTTCAGGGGTCATCGCGAGCAACCAATCAGCGAGGGATGTGGCGTTGGAAAGTCAGTTGACGCAGATGCTACAACGTTGGCGCGGCGGCGACAGCGGTGCGGAGAACGCGGTTGCCGAAGCCATCTATCCGCTGCTGCGTGCGATTGCCCGGCGTCAGCTGCAACAGCCCGATGGGATGACCGTACAGCCGACCGAACTCGCCAACGAGGCTTTCATCAAGCTGCGCGAGCAGCGCGAAGTGGATTGGCAAAACCGCAGCCAGTTCTATGCGATCGCCGGGCGCGTGGTGCGCCGGGTGGTGATCGATCATCTGCGTGAGCGCAACGCGCAAAAGCGCGGCAAACAGGCCGAGCACCTGAGTCTGGACGAACTTACCAGCGCGCAAACGCCGACCGGTGAGTCGACCTTCGACTGGCTGATGCTTGATCAGGTGCTGGACGATCTGGAGGCCTTCGACAGCGAGGGCGCCCGGCTGATCGAGATGCGGGTTTTTTCTGGTTTGACCGTTGACGAGATCGCCGAGATCCGCGGGGTTTCGGCTTCCACCGTCACCCGGGAATGGCGTGCCCTGCGCGCCTGGGTGGATGCGCGGCTTGCGGCGTGACTCGGGTGATTCGTTCTGGACTGCGTGCAGAAAGCCTGGTTGAACCAGGCTTTCAGGCGCGGATGGTCTAACGGTCTAGGCGCTTACCACGCCATAGCTGGCCTGCCAGTACTGATCCCGGCAGGCGTCGATGAATCGCGCGACCTGAGCAAAGAAGGGCTCGGTATTGCTGACCTGCGGATGCACCTCGAGGACGAAGCAGAGGCAATCACCGGGATTGTTCAGATAGGGCGGGGCGGAGATCGGCACGAACTCCACGCGCTCGCCGCCGTTGGTGAGATCGGTGCAGATCCAGGCCAGGAATTCCAGGGTGTTCCAACCCAGTTCGCTGCGCTCGATGGTGAACTTGACCCAGCCGATGTTCAGTCCGGTGCCCTGCTCCTCGTCGCGCACCGGGTATCCGGAGGTGGCCCAGGTGACTCCGGCAAAATTCTTGATCGCTTGTTCTATCGCTTCAATCATGGGTGTTGGGCTTCGCGTAGGTGTACTGAACAGCTGCGGCGGCGGATCCGTTTTGAGCAAACGCGCTCTGCCGCGCGGATCCGCCAGCAGCCGTGAGCTGAGTCGGGACTAGTTGATCGTGACCCGCTTGCGGTTGTCCCCCGAGACCCGGTCGATCAGCTTGTAGCTGGGGTCGAAACCGGCCTCATAGGGCTCCTGGTCGAGCTCGATCTCCACCTGAACGCTCTGCTCGGTGATGTGATGCCGCTGCAGATAGAGCAGCTCGCCCTGATCTTCATCGGCTTCGGGCCTGGCGTAGACTCCGATCTCGATCCAGTCATCCAGCGGCGCGCTGCTCTCCTTGCCCAGTCCATCGGCGTATAGCTTGGCAGCCGAGAGGTCCAGCTTGAGCGCAAATTTTCCGTCTTCGCGCTTTTCCGCCTCGGCGCTGACCACCCGGTTGTCGTACAGAGTGATCTTCTCGAACAGGTCGGCGATCAGCTGCTCGTGCTCGGGGCCGGCTTCCTCGCGGATCATGCTCAGCAGCGTTTGCGAGGTCGGATAGGGCGCAGCGGTGAAGGCGTACTGCTCAAGGAAGCGGCTCAGCGCGCGGTTCAGCGCCTCCTCACCGATCTCCTCGCGCAGTCGGTAGAACACCAGCGAGCCCTTGCGGTAGTGCACATAGGGCTGGTTCTCCACCCGGTACAGCGGCAGTTCCTCCACCAGTTCGCCGCTGCGCGAACGCAGGTAGTTGTCCAGTTCATGGCGCAGGAATTTGCCCATCTTCTCGCGGCCGTACTTGTGCTCCATCACCATCAGCGCCGAATACTGCGAGAGCGACTCGCTGAGCATGGTCGAACCCTGCACGTCGGCGCCGATCACCTGGTGGGCCCACCACTGATGGGCGACCTCGTGCGCGGTCACGTAGTAGACGTAGTCGATCGCGCTTTCATCGCGCAGATCGGCGATGAAGCCGATCGACTCGGAGAAGGGGATGGTGTTGGCGAAGCTCTGCGCGAAGCTGGCGTAGCGCGGAAACTCCAGAATCCGGACCTGCTTGTGCTGATAGGGACTGAAGTTCGCGCTGAAGTAGCTCAGCGAGTCCTGCACCCCGGCAATCATGTTGTCGACGTTGTACTGGTGCGCCGGGTCGTAGTAGATCTCGATCGGCAGCCCCCGCCACTGGTCCTTCTTCACCGCCCAGCGCGCCGACAGATAGGCCCAGAAGGGCAGCATCGGTCGATCCATCTGGTAGTCGAAACAGCGCCGTCCGCTGCGTTCGTACTCCTGCACCAGATAGCCTGGGGCCAGCGCGATCTGGTCGGGCGAAGTGCACACGGTGGTGCTGAAGTCGATCCAGTCGGCGTCGTCGGTCAGGTAATTGCGGTCGTAGGCGCTCTCGTCCTCCAGCTTGGCCATCCGCGGCACCTCACCCAGATCACGCTTGCGGCGCTCGTTGCGATCGATGATCTGGCCGCCGATGTCGTAGCCGAACTGCGGCAGCAGGGCCGAATTGAAGAAGGTCCCGTTGTAGACCAGCTGGGTCTGGATGATGCCGTTGCCGAAGCCGCGCTCCTGCCGGCTCAAGGCGAAACGCAGAGTGCTCTCGGCACCGGGCGCCAGTGGCGGATCCAGTCGGTAGATGCGATAGCCCAGCGCTTCATCATCCTTCTCCAGGGTCGCGCCGGGTATCTCCAGCGATTCCAGGGTCAGCAGCGGCTCGGTGCGCACATGCAGCTGATCAATCGGCTGGGGGTGTGGATTGGCGATCCGGTATTCGCCCTGGACCTGGACGTACAGCTGCTCGGGTCGCAGATCGACGTCGGCCCGCGCGGCAAGGATCTTGGGCTGCGGCAGATCCTTGAACTGCGCGTATTCGCGTTCGTAGCGAGCCTGCTGATCGAGCGCCGCATCACCCGGCTGATAGTCATTGAGCACGTTGGTGTTGTAGTAAATCCAGCCGCCGCAGCCGATCCAGGCCAACGCTACCGCGGCCATGCCCCAGCCCAGCGGTCCGCCCAACTTTTGCCTGGCCAGCCGCCAGCGTTCCGACCAGGTGCCAACCTGACCACGCGCCCAAAGCGCGGCAGCCAGCAGCAACAGCAGCAGGGTAAACAGCACCCAGTACAGGTTGAACCAGGCCCAACCGCCGAGGTAGTGGCCATAGCCGTTCATGCTCGAGTAGCTGGCGATCGGCGCGCCGGCAAATGTGTAGAGGTTGTGCTGGAAGCTCAGCGCGGCGAGCACGGTCTGGCTGATGAACACCACAATGGTCAGCAACAGGCCGAGGAACTTGTTCTGCGCGTAGACCATCAGGGCCATGGTCAACAGACCGATCAGCACGAACGGCATCAGCCCAATCGGCAGGGAGCTGGCGTACACGCCGAGCTGAAAATCGGTGTAGCCGCGTGCGATCTGGAAACCGATCCCGCTGAGTACCCCGACCAGACCGAAGATCGTGACCACCGCGACCAGTGCAGTGGACTTGGCCGCCAGCGGCACCCAGTTCGGCACCGGCATCGCATCGGTCACCTCATTGAGCTTGGCCTGACGCTCCTTGAACACCAGCTCGCCGGCATAAAAGATCACGATCAGGAACAGGAACAGCCCGGTGGAACCGGCCAGCGCCTCCAGCATCAGATAGGTCACCGGATAGACCGGGGTATCGAAAAGCTCATCGACGAAGCCGGCTGCTCCCGTGAAGTTGAGCACCGAGAAGGCCAGCATCACGATGAAGGGCACGCCCTTGAGCACGCCAACCAGGTCGAAGCGCAGCTGCTGCAGAAACATTGCCCAGTGGGCGCCCAGGCCCAGACTCGGACTCACTCGGGGGGCAGAAACCGGCCGCTGGGGGCGCGCCGTTGCCGTCGCCGGAGCCGCCGGTGGCGGTCCCTTGCGGGCCTTGCCGGTGCCGGCGCGGTTGGCCGAGAACAGCCGCAGCATGATGCCGATCATCACCAGCGAGAGGCTGCCCCAGATCAGCCGGTTGGCCAGCAGATAGCCGTCAAAGGCGGGAATCTGGGTGTTCAGCTCTTCCGCGGTCCAGTAGCGCATGGTCTGCGCCAGCGCGCGAAGGGCGTAGGGGTCGGTCAGCGAGGCGATACCGATGTTGTCCAGGTCGCGGGTCATGGAACCGGCGACGATCCACAGCACGAAGAAGGCCAGGATTCCCAGATAGACCATCAGCAGACTGCGGGTCAGTGCGGCCAGCAGGGCCAGCATCGACCCGGCGAACAGCAGATTGGGCAACACGATCACCGCCAGCGACCACGCGTAAGGCGCCAGCGAGAAGGGCCCCAGGCGCTTGGGGTCGATCCAGGGCATGAATTGGCCCAGCATGATCCCCAGCCACACGCATACAAAAATTAGCAGGCAGGCCACGGTGCCGGCGCTGAAGCGCCCGAGCAGATAGTCGCGGGCCTTGATCGGGCTGCTGAAGAACAGATCCGAGGTGCCCAGCTCGAAATCGCGCAGCATCCCGCCGGCGATGAAGATCGCGATCACGAACATCCCCAGCATCGAGAAGATCGCCGAGAAATTGATGATGGTCGAAGGCGCATTGCGCCACACGTTGCCGACCGAACTGCCAATGGTGATGGCGTCGGAGCTGGTGCCGCCGAAGGCGAGCAGGCCAAAGATCAGGGCAATCAGCCACAGCAGCGGCTGACGTAGCTGGAAGCGCAGCTCGAAGCTAAAGAATTCGCGGAACATGGGGTCTTTTCCTCAAAAGCGGTGGCGTCGCGCACGACGCTGGTCTTAAGTCGCGCGCCGTGGCGGCGACTCGCGTGCGAGTGCGCCTCAGGCGGCGCGCTCGAACTCCCGCAAACGATGGAAATAGACATCTTCCAGATCCGGCTCGATCTGCTCGAAGCCCTCATCCGGTTGGGCTTCACTGTAGATATTGATCACCGGCCGACCGCCGACCAGCCGCGACGAAAGCACCGTGTGATCGCGACGGTAGCGCTCCAGGCTGTCCTTGCTGACCACCTTGCGCCAGACCCGGTTGTTGAGGGTTTGAATGGCCTGCAGCGGTTCGCCGGTGAGCAGCACCTGGCCGGCGCAGATGATCGCCATCCGCGGACACAGATCAGTGACGTCCTCGACAATGTGGGTGGACAGGATCACCACCACCTGTTCGCCAATTTCGGCAAGCAGGTTGAGGAAGCGGTTGCGCTCTTCCGGGTCCAGCCCGGCGGTGGGTTCATCGACAATCACCAGCTTGGGATCACCCAGCAATGCCTGGGCAATGCCGAAGCGCTGGCGCATGCCGCCCGAGAAGGTACCGAGCTTGCGCTTGCGCTGCTCGTAGAGATTGACCTGCTGCAGCAGCCCCTGCACCACCTCGGCGCGCTGCTTGCGCTCGGTCAGGCCCTTGAGCACCGCAAAGTGATTGAGCAGATCCTCGGCGCTGGTTTTGGGATAGACCCCGAAGTCCTGCGGCAGATAGCCCAGAATCCGGCGTACCTGATCCTTGTCCTTGAGCACGTCGATATTGCCAAAGGTGGCGCTGCCGCTGTCGGCTTCCTGCAGCGTCGCCAGCGTTCGCATCAGCGATGATTTGCCGGCGCCGTTGGGGCCCAGCAGTCCAAACATGCCCTTGGGAATCGACAGGTTGACCCGCTTGAGCGCCTGTACGCCGTTGGGATAGGTCTTGGAAAGTTCGCGGATCTCGAGCATCACACCACCATCACGCAAGATTTGATTGCGCTACAGATTGGCGCTGCGCTGGCTCAGGGATCAGTGCAGTTAGTCATGACGTGCTGTTGGTCATGGGCACGGTGAGGGGGCACGGGGCACAGGGCACAGGGCACAGGGCACGGGGTATTGTGGCTTTGCTCGATACTGCCAATCAGCCAGAGACCTTCGCTATTGGCTCGCTGCGTTCGGCCTGGCCGTGATCCACCCCGGCGATATCCAGACGCTGGCGCTGGCGGCCCTGCCCGTCGAAGTTTTCCGGAGCCAGCCAGCGCTCCAGCGCCAGCCGCAGCGGCGGCCATTCGCGGTCCAGTATCGAATACCAGGCGGTATCGCGATTGCGACCCTTGTAGACCCGGGCTTGCCGGTGCACGCCCTCGAAGCGAAAGCCGAGGCGCTCGGCAGCGCGCTTGGAAGGGCCGTTGAGGCTGTCGCACTTCCACTCGTAACGGCGATAGCCGAGGGCGTCAAAGGCGTGTCGCATCAGCAGATAGTGGGCTTCGGTGGATAGTGTCGATCTGGCCAGCGCCGGCGCAAAGCAAAGGTGACCGATCTCGATGCTGCCCACGGCCGGATCAATCCGCAGATAGCTGGCCAGACCCAGCGCGCGACTGCTTTCGCGCTCGATCAGGGCATAGCTCACCAGGGAGCGGTCAGCGGCGTGCACCGCCAGCCAGGCATCGAAACTCTCCCGATCGGCAAACGGGCCGGCGCCCAGATAGGTCCAGATTCGCCCCTCTGCATCGTCCCCATAGGCGCGCCAAAGCGACTCGCCGTGCACCGCCGGATCAAATCGCTCCAGCCTGATCAATCGACCCTCAAGGGTAGCTCCGCTGGGCAGCGGTCGCGGGGTCCAGTCTGGCAACGCGGCGCCGATCGGCTGGCCGAGGGTGTTCACGCTGGTGTGCTCGCTGATTGGGTTCATCGTTGGAGTCTCCCGGATGACACATGCTCAGGCTAATCTCGCCAAGCGCGCCTTGTGAGGCAAATTGGTGGCAATCCCCGGACGCCGCTGTCCTGCGCGGGGTGAGCTGGGCAGTTCACCAAGGTGATAGTTTGTACCCTGGGCGTGGACAGACTAGGCGTACACACTCGGCGTCGTATGATTAAGCGTCCGAACCAGCAATCCTATTGGCGGAGCCTGGCATGCACGAGGCGACCAAGGATGACGATGATCAGCCCATCCAGTGGCTGGACGAGGATGTGGTTGCGACCGAGGCCAACTGGCTGGTTCTGATTGTCGACGACGAACCGGAAGTTCATGAAGTCACCAAGCTGGTCCTGAGCGGCCTGCGTTTCAAGGATCGCGGGCTGGATTTCGTGCACGCCTACGACGGCGAAGACGCCCGGCAGAAGCTGCTGCAGAATCCGCAGATCGCGGTCATCCTGCTCGATGTGGTGATGGAGACCGACGATGCCGGGCTGCGTCTGGTGCGCCATATTCGCAGTGAGCTGGGCAACGAGCTGGTGCGGATCATCCTGCGCAC
>JAGRJL010000283.1:20962-23743 GCA_020442775.1 Lysobacterales bacterium
GACTACAAGGAAAAGACCGACCTCACCGCGCAGAAGCTGTCGACCGCAATCGTCGCTGCGCTGCGCGGCTATCAGGCGCTGGAGGATCTGGCGGCGCTGAATCGGGAGCTGGAGAACAAGGTCGCCGAGCGCACCGAAGCCCTGCAGCGCTCCAATACCCAGCTGCAGGAATCGCTGAGCGCACTGGAGCAGGGCGAGCGGGCCGGGCGCAGAGTGCAGTTCAAGCTGTTGCCCAAGCCGCACTGGCGCTTCGGCGGAATCGACTTCGCGCACCGGCTGCTGCCTTCGGAATTCATGAGCGGCGATTTCATCGACTATTTCGCCATCGATGAGCATCGCGCAGCCTTCTACATCGCCGACGTCTCCGGCCACGGAGTGGCATCGGCCTTCATCACGGTCTATCTCAAGCGCTTCATCGCCGCTTCGCTGGAAGCCCACCGGCTCGGTCTGCCGTCGGCCATCGGCCATCCGGCGAACCTTCTGACCCAGCTCAATCAGGAGTTGCTGCGCGAGCGGGTGGGCAAGCACATTGCGATCTACTACGGGGTGATCGACTGCCGCACTTCGGTCATGTGCGCCGCCAACGCCGGCGCACACCCCTATCCCTGGTTTGCCACCCTGCCGGGCTGCCGCCTGCTGGAAGCACGCAGCACCCCGGCCGGACTGTTGCCCGACAGCCAGTACGAGAATCACGAACTGACCCTGCCGCAGCAGTTCCGCCTGCTGATGTGCTCGGACGGGGTGCTGGAGATCCCGCCAGCAGTGCCCGCCGACGTGCGCTGTGATCAGATCCGGCTGGCCTTGCGCGCCGACACGGCGGGGATCGAGGCGATCGAGAAGGTCCTCGATCTGCAGCCCGACCAGCCACGCCCGGATGACCTGGCGATCCTGTTGATCGGGCGGGATCTGGGTCAGTGAACGCCTCCATCGCCTGTGCCGGCGACGGCGCAACCCGGCTGCTCAAGCTCAGCGGGGAGCTGCGTCACGACAATGCCGGTGCGCTGGAGGATCTGATCGAGCAATGGTTCGATCACGGTGACGGCGCGGTCAATGAGGTCATCATCGATCTCAATGATCTGACTTTCATGGACAGCACCGTGATCGGATTGCTCGCCGCAATCACCCGGGGGCTGGCCGAGATCGATGCCGGCAAGCCACTGGTTTTTTCCTCCGGGTCCGAGATCAACGCGCTGCTGCGCAGCCTGCGGCTGGACGAAGCGATGAACCTGATCGATCAGCCTGCGCAAACTCCCGCGATCTCGCTGTCCGACTGCCAGGACGGCGAATCGCATGAGCAGGTCTCCGGACCCAGCATTCTGCGCGCGCACGAGCTGCTGATGGGCATGAGCGAGGAGAATCGCGAGGCCTTCGAGCCGGTGGTGGAGCTGCTGCGCGCCAATCTCAGGCATTGATTGGCCAACCGACCGTGCCCGCGGTTAGGGCGAATTCACGCTCACTTAGGCATTGACCTAAGCTTCAATCTTCATTAACTTAGGCAAATGCCTTACCAATCTACCCCGGTTGAACGGATCTTTCATGCCCTCGGCGATGCCACCCGGATGGCCGTGATCGAGCGCTTGAGTCGCGGGCCGGCGTCGGTTTCCGAACTCGCTGAGCCCTTCTCCATGGCTTTGCCCTCCTTCACCCAACATCTGCGGGTGCTGGAGGCAGGCGGGCTGGTGGACTCGCAAAAGTCGGGTCGGGTGAGGACCTACCGGCTGCGTCCGCAGGCCATCGAACGAAGCCAGGATTGGCTACGCCAGCAGGCCGAGCGCTGGGAACTGCGACTGCAGCAGCTCGACGACTACCTCGCCACTCTCAAGGAGTAATGTGTTGAACAATCCCATCGTGCATCGCGCCGACCCGGCGCTGGATCTGGAGTTCGAGCGGGTGGTGGATGTCCGCCCGGCGCTGGTGTGGATGGCGTGGACCGATCCCGAGCACCTGAAGAAGTGGTTCACCCCAGCACCGTGGCAAACCGTGGACTGCGAAATCGATCTGCGCCCAGGCGGAATCTTCCGCACCACCATGCGCTCGCCGGAGGGGGAGGAGTTTCCCTCGTCCGGCTGCTATCTGGAGATTGTTCCCGAGCGCAAGCTGGTCTGGACCAGCGCACTGCTGCCGGGCTACCGACCCAAGGTCCCGGCGACGGAAGTGGTGGGCTGTGATTTTCCCTTCACCGGGGTGATCACTCTGGAGCCCGCCGGCAGCGGAACCCGCTACCGCGCGCTGGCCATTCACGCCGATCCGCAAGCCAGCAGGCAGCACGCTGAAATGGGCTTCCACGATGGTTGGTCCAGCGCCCTGGATCAGCTGGTGGAGAGCGTGCGCGGAATGTGAGCGCGAGGCGCTCGCGAAAGACGGCTTCTGAAGGACCGCGGGCGTCTCGCCCGCATGGTTCAGTGTCGCCGTCATTTCTGAGCCTGCGGGCAGGACCAGGCGGCTAGCCCGCACCGATGCGGGCGGGACGCCCGCGCACCTTCCAGAGCTTGTTCACTGCCGGCATCGCAACCCGGACTGCCCTGACCCATGACGCCGTTGCAACCTGGACCCTGNNCTGGGCCCTGAGCCCTGAGCCCTGGGCCCTAGCTCTTTCGCCGTGCGCCCTTCATCACGCTCATCCACGCCCAATACACCACGCCGGCCACCGCCAGCCCGACAAACCAGGCATAGGTGTAGATCGCGCCGAACATCGGCGAGGCCGGGCCGCTGAAGCCGGCGGCGGCGAGGAAGCCGGGGAGATTGGGCAGCACGCCCAGTATCAGCGCCACCACCGCGGCC
>JAGRJL010000283.1:23832-23954 GCA_020442775.1 Lysobacterales bacterium
ATGCCGGCGATCGGCCCCAGCAGCGCGGAATAGCCAATCAGCCAGGTGAAGATGTAGGCACCGGTGCTCTCCAGCAGCTTCCACGGAAAGATCGCGATGCCGATGCCGGCAGTGATGTAGCC
>JAGRJL010000284.1 GCA_020442775.1 Lysobacterales bacterium
GACGAGGACTGGGAGGATCTGTGGTACGCCGCTGCCGGCCCCAGCGACGATGGCTGGCAGGTGGAAATCGCGATTCCCTTTCGCAGCCTGAGCTTTCCCAGCGATGCCGATCAGTGGCGGATCAACGTGATCCGCCAGATCGCTGATCGCAATGAGCTGGTTGCACTGACCTCACGCAAGCGGCGACTGGATCTTAGCGCCGCGGTGAGCCTGAGCGGGATGAGCGGCGCCTCTCGCGGCACCGGCTTCAGCCTCACCACCAGCAGCACCTTCAGCAGCATGCGCGACTATCGCAGCGGCCGTCGCGACAGCGAGCTGCGACCCTCCGCGGATTTGTTCTACAAGCTCAGCCCTGCGCTCACCGCGGCGGTCACCCTCAACACCGATTTTTCGGCCGCCGAAGTCGACCAGCGCGAGCTCAACCTGACCCGCTTCGAGCTGTTTTTCCCGGAGCGCCGGGATTTTTTCCTGCGCGACGCCAACGTCTTCGCCTTTGCCGGACTGGAGGAAAACGGGCTGCCCTATTTCTCCCGCAGGATCGGCCTGGGACTGGACGGCAATCCGCTCGACATCCGCGCCGGCGCCAAGCTCAGCGGCCAACTGAATCGCTTCAGCCTGGGGATCATGGCGGTCCATCAGGACATCGAGCTTGGCGGCAACCAGCGCACCCTGGGCGTGGCCCGGATCCGCGCCGGACTGAGCGACACCAGCAGTCTGGGGATGATTGCCACCTACGGCGATCCGCTAACCGGCGCCGGCGACCGGCTCTACGGGGTGGACTACCGCTACGCCAATTCCGAGGTTTGGGAGGACTACGAGCTGGAGCTGTTCGGCTGGTGGCAAAAGGTCGATCTGACCGACGGCGGCAACGACGATGAGGCCTTTGGCTTCAGCCTGGAGTGGCCCAATGAAACCGTCGAAGCCCTGCTCAGCTACACCCGCATCGGCGCCGATTTTGCGCCGCCGCTGGGCTTCGTCAACCGCGCCGGAATTGACGACTGGCGCAGCGAGTTCAGCTACGAATTCCGTCCCGATCTGTCCTGGCTGCGCACCATCACCGTGGGCCTGGACAGTCAATGGGTGGAGGACCGCGACGGCCAGCTGGAGTCGCGCCACCATGAGCTGTCGCTGCTGGATCTGGGCGGGGCCGCCGGCGACAAGCTGGAGCTGCAGTGGATCAGCAGCTACGAGCGTCTGGTCGAGGACTTCGAGATCGCTGACGAGCTGGAAGTTGCCCCCGGCCGCTATCACTTCGACCGCTGGGCGCTGGAGTTCGAAAGTGCCCCCCAGCGCGACCTGCAGCTGGGGGTGCGCTACGAGAACGGCCCCTATCTGAGCGGACGGCTGCGCAGCGTGGAAAGCTCGGTCGTGGTGCGCCCCAGCGCGCGGCTGAGCCTGGGCCTGGACTATGAGTACAACCATCTGATCTTTGATGGTGAGCGCCAGAGCCTGCGCCTGGCGCGTCTGCTGGCGCGCTACAGCTTCAGCAGCGCCTGGTCGCTGACCTCACTGGTCCAGTACGACAACGAATCGCACGAGCTGGGGCTCAACGCCCGCCTGCGCTGGGTGCCACGCGCTGGACAGGAGCACTATCTGATCGCCAATGTCGGTCGCGCCCGCGACGACGAGTTGGACCGCTACCGCACCGAAAGCGTCGAAACCGCGCTGCGGCTCAGCTTCAGCTTCCTGTTCTGATCATGCATTGCGAACCCTGCCATCGACGCCCATCGCCAGCGAGGCCCGATCGGTGAGGGTGCTGCTGGTCGAGGACTCGGCGTCCCTGTGCAACTCGATCCGGCACGGTCTGGAGCGGGTCGGCTATGCGGTCGATTCGGTTAGCGACGGCAATCAGGCCGGAGCCTATATCGCCTCGGGCCTCTATGACGTGATCGTGCTGGACCTGATGCTGCCGGGCCGCGACGGCCTGACTCTGCTGAAGGAGATGCGGGCGGCCGGCAATCAGACCCATGTGCTGATCCTGTCGGCGATGGGTCAGGTCGAGGACCGCATCGGCGGCCTCGAGTTGGGCGCCGACGACTACCTGATCAAGCCATTTGCCTTCAACGAACTCAAGGCGCGGGTGGACGCGCTGGTTCGGCGCCGCTATCAGGACAAGCGTCCGCTGCTGGCGCTGGGCGAGTTGCGCATCGACACCGCGATCCGCGAAGTCTGCTGGCGGTCTGCACCGCTGCCGCTGACTGCCAACGAGTACACCGCGCTGGAGGCGCTGGTGCGCCATCAGGGTCAGGTTCTCAGTCGCGCGCAGCTGATTGAACGCACCCGCGACGGCAACAGCGAGATCAGCGACAACGCGGTTGAAGTGCTGATCTGCGGCCTGCGTCGCAAGCTCGCCGCCGCCGGCGCACCGGCCATGATTCACACCCGTCGCGGCTTTGGCTACTACGTGTCATGAGTTCAGCGCGGACTCCGCCGACCCGGCCTGCTTCATTGATTCGGCTGCTGACCTGGCCGCTGTGCGCTGCGCTGCTGCTGACCGGTCTGGTGGGAGTGGGCTTCGCCGAGTACCTGATCCGGCAACGCCTGACCGCCGACTTTGACGCGGGACTACATGCCAGGATCAACTTTCTCACCTCGGTGACGCGCTTTGAGATCCCCGATCCGGACGAGGGGCAATTTCAGCCCTGGGTGGAATTCGACTTTGATCCCGAAGGCGCGATTGAGTTCCTGCCGGGGCCGGATGCCGCCTATTTCCAGATCTGGCAGGAC
>JAGRJL010000285.1 GCA_020442775.1 Lysobacterales bacterium
CCGCTCACGGCGTGCTGAGGCTGGTTCTGGAACTCGATGGTGAAGTGATCCAGCGGGCTGACCCCCATGTGGGCCTGCTCCATCGCGGTACCGAGAAGCTCGCCGAGAGCAAGCCCTTCAATCAGTCCATTGGATACATGGATCGACTCGATTACGTGTCGATGATGTGCAATGAACATGCCTATGTTCGGGCCATCGAGACATTGCTCGGAGTGGAACCTCCAGAGCGGGCTCTGTACATCCGCACCCTGTTCGACGAGATCACCCGAATCCTCAATCACTTGATGTGGCTGGGCGCCAACGGGCTGGATCTGGGGGCGATGACCCTGTTCCTGTATTGCTTCCGTGAGCGCGAGGAACTGATGGACTGCTATGAAGCGGTCTCCGGCGCGCGGATGCATGCGACCTACTACCGGCCTGGCGGCGTATACCGTGACCTGCCGGAGCAGATGTCCCAGTACAAGGAGGGGCCCTGGACCCGTGGCAAGGAACTCAAGCGCCGCAACGAATGGCGCGAGGGCTCCATGCTGGACTTCCTGGATGCATTCGCTGATGACTTTCCGGCGCGCATCGACGAGTACGAGACGCTGCTCACCGACAACCGGATCTGGAAGCAACGGACCGTTGGGATCGGCGTGGTTTCACCCGAAATGGCGTTGCGGATGGGTATGTCCGGACCGATGTTGCGCGGTTCGGGAATCGCCTGGGACCTGCGCAAGAAACAGCCCTACGCCGCTTACGAGCAACTCGATTTTGATATTCCGGTTGGCGCCCAGGGCGACTGCTACGACCGCTATCTGGTGCGGGTTGAAGAGATGCGCCAGTCCAACCGGATCATCAAGCAGTGCGTCGCCTGGCTGCGAGCCAATCCCGGCCCGGTGATGGCGCGCAACTTCAAGGTGGCTCCTCCCTCTCGCGCAGAAATGAAAGACGACATGGAAGCGCTGATCCATCACTTCAAGCTGTTCACCGAGGGCTATTGCGTGCCGGCTGGTGAGGTGTATTGCGCGGTGGAGGCGCCCAAGGGGGAGTTCGGTGCCTACCTGGTTTCCGACGGCGCAAACAAGCCTTTCCGGCTGAAGTTGCGTGCCCCCGGCTTCTCGCACCTGTCCGCGATGGATGAGTTGGTGAAAGGTCACATGCTCCCGGACGTAGTGGCGGTGATCGGAACCCTGGACGTGGTATTTGGAGAAATTGACCGATGAGTTCGCACGCGGCGCTCAAGCGCGATAGCCAGGACTTCGCCAAGGTCCAGAATGTCGACCCGCTGGAGGTGCTTACCGATGCCACGCGGCAGCAGATCGATCATTGGCTGACCAAGTTTCCAGCTGACCGCAAGCGCTCTGCCCTGCTTGCGGCGTTGCGCATCGTGCAGGAGCAAAACCAGGGTTTTTTGGACGATCGCGTGATTACCGCGGTAGCACGCTACCTGGATCTGCCGCCGACCTGGGCCTATGAGGTCGCCACCTTCTATTCGATGTATCACGTAGGCCAGTGCGGCCGGCACAAGGTATCGATCTGCACCAATATCTCCTGCTGGCTGCGTGGTGCCGACCAGTTGGTCGAGCACGTCGAAGGCAAGCTGGGAATCAAGCTGGGCGAGAGCACGCCGGACGGGCGTATCCATCTCGTCGCCGAGGAAGAGTGTCTGGCCGGATGCGTTCGCGCGCCGATGATGCTGGTTGATGGTCACTATCACGAGAATCTGACGCCGGAATCGGTTGATCAGATCCTTGCATCGCTGGACTGACAAGGAATCAGGACGTCATGGCAGTTGGAGCGATCCCCGAAGCCCACAACGTTGTACTGACCACGCTGCATTTCGATCA
>JAGRJL010000286.1 GCA_020442775.1 Lysobacterales bacterium
CGACAGCTGGGGATCAGCCGCAGCACCCTGTATCGCCGGCTGGGTGCCGGCCGCCTGCGTGATTGAGCCCGCCCTGACCAGGGCCAGGGTCGGCGGGCCACGCATCAACTGAGGCTCAGTCTGTCTTTGGCGCAGATGCGGTTGCGTCCGCCGCCGGTTCCGGCCGTACGTAGTGATGCATCACCATGCCGCCGTAAAGTCTGGCCCGCCCCGCGCAAGGGTCTTCGACCAGTTCCCACTGAATCTGCTCACCGTCGTCGGCGAGGCGGTATTTGCCCTCGTGGGTCTTCACGCATTCCTGCACCTCGGATGGGAAAAAGGCTGGAGGCGACACGTCGCGCAGGCTAAGGATCTGCTCGTTGATGGTGTACTGGCCGACCATCGCCGCCACCTTTGAGCTGTTTACCACCACGATCAGATAGCCATCGCCGGTGAAGGTCAGGGTCATCCGCGGTGAAGTGTAGATGCCGGGGAAGCCGTCGGTGGGTTCATGTCCGCGACCGTGGTGGTCGGCCAGCGCCGGCGCCATCGCGGCGAGCAGAGCCAGACCACTCAGTAAGAGGGTGGAAGTGCGCATGTTCATGGTCCTTGGCGTGGTGGGTCATCGGGAGTATGTGCAAAAAGCGCCGACCAGGGGCCAAAGCCATCCCGACTGCAACCAAATCGGCTCTGAGCGTCTCCTAACAGGTACCCATTGACCGCCAGCCGAGCCTGTCGCCATGAACAAGACCGTTTTCGCCGTGTACCTGGTCTTCGTCGGCGCAACCCTGAACCTGGGGTCGCCGGCGCAGGCCCCAGCGCCGGAGCCAGCGATCTCACTGCCGCCATTGATGACCCTTGCCCACTTCCAGGCAATGGAGGAACAGCAGGGTTCGCCCTGTGATGCAGACAGCGCCCTTTGGGCGGCAGATGGCGCCTGGTCGGCCAGTGGATCGAAGGACTATCTGGCGACTGCGGCAATCTGGGTGCCGACCGCCGCCGACGGACTGACCGCGTCAAAGGATTCGCCGCTGCCCTCGCGCCAGCCGATCAACACCTCGCTCAACTGATTGCCGCAGACCGGCCCACCGGCCAGCGCCGCGCGGATCGCCGCCAGCCCCGCCTCCCGTTCGGCGCTGCGGAAATACAGGTGCATGCGCTCGCCGGGGTCGTACTTCCAGTAATCGAACACCACCAGCCCATCGGTCCGCACCTCGATCGCCTCGGGCAGCAGCCAGGCCAGGTCGGTATCCGGATTCTCCAACTCTTCGGAATCCAGCACGATCACCCAGTGGGCCGCAGATTCGGCGCGCGCCGACGCTGACTCTTCCGCTGCCCGCGCCACATGCTGGTGGATCTCCAAAGCGGCGCAGCGAAAGCGCACTTCGCCATGGCTGGCGAAGTCGAAGATCACGAACCACGCATCCTGCCCGCGGTCCTGATCAATCAACATGTCCCAGGTCATCGGCATCCGCATTCCGCGCTCGCCGTAATCCAGATCAACCTTGAGCGCACGCACCTCCAGCGCCAGCAGCACCCAGTCAAGCAGCATGCCGCCCACAGTCGCGCGCAGGCGCAGCTCCAGATCGGCGCCGTTGTCGGAGAAGCCCATGCCGCGCAGCTGCACGTCGCAGCGCGGCATCAGCGAGACATCGAAATCCTCCCCGGCATGGACCCGCCGCATCAGCTCCACATTTTGATCTCGACCGAAGTTCTGGGTCGCCACGATTTCCTGCCTGCTCCCTTGCGCCGCGGTTCCGGACTGCTGCGCTGGGCGCTACGCAGCCGTCCGGGCACGGCCGACCAGCATTATCGACCTGGTTACCGCGCCGGGGTCACCACGCGCGCGACACCACTGTCGGCCAATGCCGCCTCCAGCGCCGCCAGTTCCCCCTGCTGCAGTCCGGCGACTTCACCGCGCAGCGTATTCAGCTGCTCAGCCAGCTCCGCAAAGCGCGCCTGCATCGCCGCAGTCGGCGGATGGTCGGAGTCCTGGGACATCCCCAGCAGGCTGCCAAGCTGACCGTGAAGCTGGGTCCCGCCCTTCTGCGCCAGGAAGTCGTAGGCCACCGTGGCGGTGCGGTTGTGCAGCCGGCCCTCGATCGCCTCGGCCCGGGACACCACCGCCTTGGCGGCGTTCACGGCATCGTCGGCGCCGGGCTGATCGGCCAGTCGCTCGGCGTGAGCGGCAGCCTGATCGCGCCAACTGCGCAGTTGGATCACCTCTTGCCCAACGAGATCCAGCGCATCGCGAATCTGCAGGCCGAAGGCGGTCTGCTCGGCCAGTTCGGCACTGCTGGCGGGGCTACGCGGATCGGCCAGCACCTCGAAATCGGCACTCAGTGGACCGCTCGGCAACAGCAGTCTGGCCTGATAGCGACCAGGGGCGACCATCGGCCCCGCGTAGGGGTTGCCGAAGGCGGTCTTGGCCTTGGGAATCTTGCGCGCACCCTCGAAGCGGAAATCCCACAGGGCGGTGTTCCACCCGGCCTTGGCGCTGAGCGCCGGCTTTGGTTCCGGGGTCGGTGAATCGGGATCATCGGGTGCGTAGGGCGTGGGTTCGGCTTCCGTGCGCAGGGTCCGCACCAGCGCACCATCGGCGTCGCGGATCTCCAGGCTGAAGCTACCCTCGACGGCCTTTGGCAGGCGGTAGCGCAGCGGCACCCCGCGCGCGGCATTTTCCAGTCCCTCGCCGCCCCAAACGTTGCCGTGACGCCAGCGAACCACCTGCGCCGGCGCCTGCAGTAGCGCACTGTCGCCCGCCTGCAGTGCATCCCGCACCAGCGCCACCTGATCCAGCACCCAGATCGCGCGACCGCGGGTGCCCACCACCAGATCACCGCTGTGCGAGATTTCCAGATCGGTCACCGCTACCGGCGGCAGATTCAGCCGCATCGAACGCCAGGTGGCGCCGCGATCGGTCGAGATATAGAGATCGCGTTCGGCGCCCAGATAGAGCGTATTGGGATCGTCCCGATCCTCGCGCAGGGCATACAGCGGCATGTCCGCAGGCAGACCCTTGCTGATCGCGGTCCAGCGTGCGCCAAAGTCGTCGCTGCGGTAGAGCATCGGTCGGTCATCGCCGAGGCGATAGCGATGCGCCACCACGTAGGCCCGGCCGGCCTCAAAGCGCGACGCCTCCAGCCCCTCGATGGTCGCCCACTCCGGCAATCCGCCCGGGGTCACCTCATTCCAGTTCTTGCCGCCATCACGGGTCAGATGGACCAGACCATCGTCGGTGCCGACCCAGACCGTATTGGCCTCCAGCGGTGATTCGGCGATCGAGAAGATGGTGTTGTAGACCTCCACCCCGGTGTTGTCGCCGGTGATCGGACCGCCGGACCACTGCTGCTTGCTGCGATCGTTGCGGGTCAGATCGCCGCTGATCGGGGTCCAGGTCGCCCCACGATCGGTCGAACGGAACAGCACCTGGGAACCGTGGTAGAGCACTGCCGGATCATGTGCCGAGGTTTCGATGGGCGCGGTCCACTGGAAGCGGTACTTCAGGTCGGCCGCGGCCCAGCCAATCGCGTTGGCCGGCCAGGCGCTGATCGCCCGGCTCTGACCGGTGGCCTCGTCGGTGCGCGACAGGTAGCCGCTGTATTCACCGGCGTAGGCGACACCCGGCAACCCGCGGTCATACTTGAAATCACCGGCCTCGCCACCGCCGGCGACCTGCCATTCGGTCAGCGGTGCAGTACCGCCCAGCAGCGACATCGACGGCCCGGTCGCGGTGCCGAAGTCCTGCATGGTGCCGCCGACGTGATAGGGCGTGCGCTGGTCGACGTCGATGTTGTAGAACTGCGCCAGCGGCAGCCGCGGGTGGAACCAGCTGGCGCCGCCGTCAACCGACAGATCGACGCCGCCATCGCTGCCGGAGATCATCCGCTGCGGGTTGCTCGGGTCTATCCAAATGTCGTGGTGATCGCCGTGAAAGAAGCCGGGGACCGACTGCACCGACTTGCCCCCATCGATGCTGCGCAGCATTCGCACCTGCGGCATCCACAGGACGTTGGGGTCGGTGGGATGCGGGGTAATCGTGGTGTAGTACCAGGCGCGCTGGCGCAGCACCTGATGGTCGTTGATCCGCTTGAAGCTCTTGCCGCCGTCGTTGGAGCGGAACAGCCCGCCCTCCTCGGCTTCGATCAGCGCATAGATCCGGCTGGAATCGGCCGGCGAAATCGTCACCCCGACCTTGCCCCATTCGCCTCCTGGCAGTCCGCTGGCCTTGCCCTCGATTCGCTTCCAGGTATCGCCACCGTCCGCTGAGCGCCACAGCCCGCCGCCGGGGCCGCCGCTGGTGTGGCCCCAGGGCTGGCGCCGAGTTTGCCAGGTGCCGGCGAACAGAATCCGTGGATTGTTGGGATCCAGCGCCACGTCGGAGGCGCCGGTGTCGGGGTCCACATAGAGCACCTTGGTCCAGCTCTTGCCGCCGTCAACCGTGCGATACACGCCGCGGTCCTCGGCTGCCTTGAAGGGATTTCCAAGGACCGCCGCAAAAGCGATGTCAGCGTCGTTGGGATGCACCGCCAGCTGCCCGATCTGACCGCGCAGCTTGAGCTGATGGGTCCAGCTGGCCCCGGCATCGGTGGAGCGGAACAGCCCCTCGCCGGCCTGCACGTTGCCGCGGATATTGGCCTCGCCCCCACCCACATAGATCACGTTGGGATCGGATGGGGCAACCGCAATGGCGCCCACCGCACCGCTCGGCTGCTTGTCGAAAATCGGCTTCCAGTTTCTTCCGCCGTCGGTGCTCTTCCAGACCCCACCCTGAGCCGCAGCCAGATAGAAGGTCAGTGGATCACCGGGTACCCCGGTGACGCCGCTGATACGGCCGTCCACTTGCGGACCGATATTGCGGAAGCTCAGACCCTCCAGCGGTGAGGTCGGTTCCTTGGCGGCCAGCAATGACCCACTCCCCGACAGCAGCAACGCGCACAGCAACCACCGACCCATCGTCCCCTCCCCAAGCAACGGCAGCGTGCGAGTGTAGCGCCGGGCTGACCTCACCGCGAAGCTGCGCCACACTGTGTTACCGCCACTGGAACCCCAGCCCATGCGCACCCTGCAGCTCGCAATGGCCCTGAGCCCCTATCTGATCTGCGCAGGCCTCGACGCCTGGTGGCACGAGCGCGGGCGAGTGGTGCCGCGAACGGAGTGGTGGCTGCACCTGCTGCTGGCGCTATGCCTGATCGCTTTCTTGATCGGGGTATTCGCTCGCCTGCCGATGCTTGCCTTCGGCGCGCTGGGGTTATTCGTGCCGCTGCATCTGAGCGATGCGATCGGCTTCCACCGGGACATCGACCGACGTGAACGTCTTGTGCACGCAGCGGCAAACCTTGCTCTAATAGCTTTCGTGACATTCTGGATCAGCGTGGACAGCCTTTGGCCATGAGCTCGCAGCCCTGATGAGCGTCGATGTGCACGCCGGCTATGCGCTGATGGTGCTGCTGGGCGCCATCGTCATGCTGGCCTTCCCGCTGACCCGCGACCTGCGCAGCTCGGCGGAAAGGCGCAGCTACTACGTGATCCAGGGCATCACCCTGCTCGGCGCCCTGGTCGGGGCCAAGTTCGCGGTACTGATGGGCGATGCGCTTTGGCCCCTGCAGCCCTATCACGACTGGCCGCAGCTGCTGGTTTCCGGGCGCTCGATCGCCGGCGCACTGCTGTTTGGATTCCTGACCGCCGAGTTGGCCAAGCCACTGCTGGGCTATCGCCTGCCGCCCAATGATCGCTTCGCGGTGATCCTGCCGATCTCGATCGGGATCGGTCGGATCGGCTGCCTGCTGGCCGGCTGCTGCCAGGGGCTGCCCTACAGCGGCTGGGGGGCGATGCGCGATGCCGCAGGGGTTCTGCGTCACCCCGCGCCGGTCTACGAGATGGTGTTTCAATTCGCCTTCGCCGCGCTGCTGTGGCAACTCTATCGGCACGGCAGGCTGCAGCACCGCCTGTTTGCGCTGTATCTGATCGGCTATGGGGTTTTTCGCTTTGCCAGCGAGTTCCTGCGCGACACCGCCAAGGCCTTTGCCGGCTATTCCGCCTATCAGTGGATGGCGCTGATGATGGTGGTGCTGGGCGCGATCACCCTGTGGCTACGCTCGCCGGCCCGTGAGGACCCGCAAGCCCAACTCCAGATGAAGGGAGCCAGCCGATGAGCTACGGCGATCCACCGTTGTCTCCGCCGCCGCCACCGCCGGAGAAGATGCACTGGGCGCTCAAAGCGCTATTGATCGTGGTGATCGGCATTCCGGCGGTGCTGTTGGTACTGGGTGCGCTGGTATTTGGCATCTGCATGCTCGGCTAAACAGGAGAGGCATCGTTGGCACCCACAGTTGTGGATCGAACCAGACCATGAGTTTTTTCGTCATCGACCGGATCAAGAGCCGGCTGCATCGCGACATCGTCGCCGATCCGGTGCTGCACGGTGCGATCCTCAACCTGTATCTGAACGGCGAAGCCTACCCGCATCGGGTGGATGACTATTTCCCGGTGGGCTACGTCAGCGAACCCGAGCTGGCGGCGCAGATGACCCGTCATGCGCAGGAGGAAGACAAGCACATCGCGCTCTACCGCAAGGCGATCAACCGGCTGGGTCAGGAAGTGGTGGAGCTGCCGCTGTCATGCATATTCAACGCGGTGATTCGCAATCACACCGAAGCCAGCTTCGCGATCGCCGCCAATGACGATCCGGATGCCCGGACCCTGAAGGTCGCCCACTTCATGGCCCACGCCCATTGCCTGGAGAAGCGGGTGGCGCGTTCGCTGGAGTATCACGTCGAAGCCTGCGCCCATTCGGCTTCCGACTACCCTACCAAGGCAGTCGGCGCGGTGCTGGCCGATGAGTACGAGCACGTGCGCTACACCGGCGAGGCGGTCAACGCGCTGCTCCCGCAGCGGGTCGCCAATCAGGTCTGGGCGCATCATCGGCGCGCCGAGTGGCGCGGCAATCTGGACTTCTCGGCCAGCCAGCTGCGCCGGGTCCTGGTCGAGCACGGCCAGCGCTGGTCCGGCAGTCGGCGTGGTCTGTATCGGGCCAGCGCGTGGGTGCTGTCCGGCTTGTTGCAGGTAAGCTGATGCGCAAAGCCATCCAGATTCCGGTGGTTGCCGAGTCGGATCCCAGCGACTACCTGGGGCGCCTCAAGGCGCTCGCCGAGCCCCTCCAGGCGATGGATTCGGTGGACGTGCGCCAGGCCTTCGGGCTGACCAAGGCCGACCGGCTGCTGAAGACCACCCTGAGCCTGTGTCCGGCCTGCCTGCGCCACGTGCCCGCAGCGGTTTTCGAACGGGGCGATGCGGTGATGCTGCGCCAGCGCTGCGCCGAACACGGACTGGCCCTGGGCGTGATCGAGAACGACCGCCGCTATTACCACCTGTCGAACAAGGATCAGTGGGGCCGTCGCTATGCCGAAGAGCGGGTCTTCGAGATCCCCGACTTCTCCGCCAGCGGTGGCTGCTGCGGCGGCAGCCGCAGCTGCGCAGAACCGGCCGCGGCGGCGCCCTGGCCCTTCGATTTTGCCGACCAGCGCAGCAACAAGAGCTGCACGGTGCTGGTCGAGGTGACCGATGCCTGTAACCTGGCCTGCCGGGTCTGCTACTCCGATTCCAAGGGCGACCGGATTCTGCCGCTGGCCGATTTCCAGCGTCACCTGAGTGCGCTGCTGGCGCAGAAGCAGGGTGTGGACTCGGTGCAGATCACCGGCGGCGAGGCTTCGCTGCATCCGCAGTTTTTCGAGCTACTGGACTGGCTCTACGCCCAGCCGGTGGGCAAGATCTATCTGCCCAGCAATGGGATCGAGCTGGGCAAGGCCGGCTTTGCCGAGCGGCTGGTTCCCTATGCCGACAAGCTGCTGGTGCTGCTGCAGTTCGACGGCACCGATGCCGGCGCCAATCCGGTGCTGCGCCGGGCCAAGCCCGAGCGCAACCGGCTGCGGCTGATTCAGCGCCTGGACCGTCTTGGCATTGCCATGCAGCTGACCATGACCCTGTCGCGCGGGGTCAGCGAGGATCAGATCGCCTGGGTGGTTGCGCAGGCCCGGCGCTTTGCCAACGTGCGCCTGCTGGCGATGCAGCCGGCCTTCTACTCCGGGCGCTATGAGCTGCAGATCGATCCCACCGATCGGATCACCCTGAGCGACGTGGTCAAGGGTATCGCCAGGGGCCTCGGCGGCAAGGCCAGGGAGAAGGATTTCCTGCCAATCCCCTGCAGCCACCCCAACTGCGGCTGGGTAACCCTGTTTGCCCGTCGTTTCGGTTTGTTCGCCAACATCGCCCGACACGTGGACCTGGCCCAGGTGATGGATCAGGTGGCCTACAAGACCCTGCTCAGCGAGGAGGAAATGCAGTCCGTGGTCGGCACCGCGCGGGACCAGGGCTGGCGCGGATGGCTGGCGCGACTGGCACGTCGACTGATCCGGCCGCGCGACGTCTTCGGGATCGCGATCAAGCCGTTCATGGACCGCTACAGCTATGACCAGGACCGGGTCTCGGCCTGCTGCCACCACATCCTCGATACGCACGGGCAGCCGGTGTCCTTCTGCGAATACAACGCCCGCCTGCGCGCCGGCGACAGCTGGGCGCGCTTTCCCCAGTTGCCCAACCATCGGGTGGTCACGCCGGCAGAGGGATGAACCCACAATCGATCCCACCCGAGGAACTGCTGCGCGGCCTGATCGCGCTGATGATCCCGCTGACCTACGCCGCGATGGTGTTGGTGGAACGCT
>JAGRJL010000016.1:0-3988 GCA_020442775.1 Lysobacterales bacterium
AGGGCCCAGGGCCCAGGAGAGCGGCGCTTTGCCAGTCGATTCGACGGATGGTTGTTGTTCTGGGGTCTGGCGTGCTGGAGGGGCCCAGGACTGCCCAGGATCGTGAGTCTTCCGCTACAAGGCAACGCTCTGGGCTCTAGCCCCGCGGGAGCGCAGAAGCATCGCGAATCTATCCCGCCCCGTGACGCTCTCCTGGGCCCTGAGCCCTTGGCGCTGGGCCCTGAGCCCTGGGCCCTGGGCCCTGGGCCCTATCCCCTCAAGCGCTCTCCTGGGCACTCATCCCTGGTCCCTGAGCCTTCACCACGCCTCTGGCCCGACTCACCAGGGCCATCGCCAGCGCCACCAGCGCGGTGGCCAACAGGGCGCCCAGCAGCAGCGCGTAGCTCTCGCTGCCGATCAGCAGGTAAAGCATCGCGTAGGCCACCGCCAGCAGGGTGCCGGCCACCATACCGCGCCCGCGGCTGCCGAGCAGCCCGACCGAGAAGGCGCCGACCATCACGGCGAAGACCAGCGCCGAGATCGCGTAGGCCCAGTCGAAGCCCAAGTGTTCCGACAGCGCCAGCAGCAGCAGGTAGAACACCACTTGGCTGACTCCGATCAAACCGTAGTCCAGCGCCCACAGCTCTCGAGACAGCAGCAGCTCCAGCAGGAAGTAGGCGCCCAGGCTCAGTGCGACGAACAGGAATCCGTACTTCCAGGCCCGCTCGTTGCGCTGATAGACCTCGCCGGGCTGCTGCAGGGTGACCCCGAAACCGACCCGGTGCGCGGACAGCTGGTTGAGCTGCTCGGGGTTCATCACCGGCGGCACCCCGGCATTGAAGTCCAGCACTCGCCAATCGGCGCTGAAGCCCTGGTCGCCCACCTCACGATTTCGCGGCAGCAGGCCGTCGGCAAAGCCCGGATCGGGCCAGTCGCCGTGCAACTCCACGCTGAGATCGCTGGCGGTGGGCAGCCAGCGCAACGAACCGACCCCGGCCAGGGCGATCTGCTGATCGACCTGCAGACCCGACTGCCAGCTCAATGGATCGTTGAGGTCGGCCGAGAGCACCGGATGACCGCCAACATAGGCGCCGCTGGGGACCAGCCGCAGCTGCTCCTTGCCGACTTTCACCGATACCGCCGCGCGCAGTCCGCGTGGATCACCCACCGGCAGCGCCAACGCCACCCGCTCGACGGTCTGCCCGGGAACCTGAGCCAGCATCTGCTCGATCCGCTCGGCGCTGAACTGGGCCTGCAGCGCCATCTGTGACTCGTAGACCGGGATCTCGAAAATCCCCAGCTTGCGAGTCTGGCTGGCCAGCTCGGTGTCGATGCTGGCGACGTCCGCCAGCACCCAGCGATCCTCGATCCGCCGCTCGAAGCCCTTGGCGTCGATCTGCGGGGCGAAGCTGAAGCGCAGCAGCGGCGCACCGACCAACTGCGCCCCACCCCAGCCAGCGGCGATGCTGGATTCGGCCTGATCGCGATAGCCGTGACGTTCGCTGATCAGACCGCTGATGGTGGCCAGCAACATGCCCAGGAAGATCCAGGCGACGCCCAGGATCAGCAGCTTGATTGCGTGCCGGTTGAAGCTGGGCAACGGGCGCGGACGGGGCAAGGTGTCGGCAACGGTGGTCATTTCGGAGGCCAGTGGCGATTGGTGCTGACAAGCATGGACGGCGTCGGCGACCAGGCGCGGGCAGAGGCGGGCATTTGCGGCCGCTCAGATGGCGATTTGCAGGCACAAAACCCCGGCGTTCGGCCTTCAAGGAACTGGTCTAGCGCGACGAGTCAGCTACAAGGATGCAAAATGCCGGGCGGCGCGAGGAAGCGCGCTTCAACCCTACCGAAACAAATGCCCCTGGATATCTACAAAGGCGCGACGAATTTCCTCCACGCTCCCGAGACTGCGCTTTGCGTCATTGACACCGCCGTACCGAATGCGCAGAAAGTCGGCGACCTTGCTGCTGGCCAGTTCTCCGATGCCATGCCGCTCATAGTGACCAAGCACGAATTCCAGGAATGAGCGCATCTCCCGCTCATAGCCGCTCAGCCCTCTGGACTGCGCCGATCGCACGCGCTGTGAACGGGCCAGTGGCATGAGGTTGAAGCGTACATAGGCAAGGACATCGAAGATGTCGCTGTTGGGCGCGTTGATCAGACGTCGCATCTCCTCCAGACGTTCGCTATCGTAGCCGCGATCAGAGAGTTGCTGGATGAAGCCTTCACGCCTGTCTGGATCGCTCCAGATAGCTCGCAACTCGTCCTCATCGGCGACCAGATGACCGAGATCGCCGAATAGCTGCTGCATGAACTCCTGCGCGGTGATCTGCCGACCGTCATGCCAATAAGTGGTAGCCGCGAGGTACGAGATACTGCGCTCTCTGCCATCCGACAGCCTAACCACGATGCGTTCGGGTGGCGGAGGCTCTTTCACACGACCGGGCTCATCCGGTTCGTCCTCACCCTTGGGTTTGCCTGGTGGTATGGGCTCCTCGGGCGGGAGCGGCTCGCCGTCCCATTCCGGGTCGTTGAAGTGTTCGTAGGCCTTCACGAAGTCGTAGATCGTGAAGTAGTCCTTGCCATCGAAAGTACGAGTGCCGCGTCCAATGATCTGCTTGAACTCGACCATCGACTTGATCGGACGCAGCAGCACGATGTTGCGGATATTCAACGCGTCCACGCCGGTGGACAGCTTCTGCGAGGTGGTGAGGACGGTCGGCAACGTCTTCTCGTTGTCCTGGAATTCACGCAGATGGCGCTCGCCCAACTCGCCGTCATCGGCGGTGACACGCTCACAATAGTGAGGGTCCGGGTTGTCCTTAATCTGGTTGATGAAGTTCCGAATCCGCGCCGCATGATCCTGCGTGGCGCAGAACACCAACGTCTTCTGACGCTGGTCGATCTGGTCCATGAACTCCTGCACGCGGCTTTGTTCGCGTTGATCGATGATTAGCCTGGTGTTGAAGTCGGATTCGGTGTAGGTCTTGTCGCGCTCGAGTTCGCCCGCGAGCACCGTGTCGCCCTCGGAGAACCGATACTCGTCCATGGTCGAGACCATCTGGCGCACCTTGAAGGGCGTCAGGAAGCCGTCGCCGATGCCTTCCTTGAGCGCGTAGCTGTAGACCGGCTCGCCAAAATACGCGTAGGTATCAACGTTGATGTCGCGCTTGGGCGTCGCGGTCAGGCCCAGCTGTACCGCTGGCTTGAAGTAGTTGAGGATGCCTCGCCAGCTGCTTTCGTCGCGGGCGCCGCCGCGATGGCATTCGTCGATGACGATGAAATCGAAGAAATCCGGCTCATAGCCTTCGAAAGTGAACTGCGGCTCGCCATCTTCGCCCTCCGTTTCGCCGCCGCCGGTCATGAAGGTCTGGAAGATGGTGAAGAACACACTGGCGTTGCGCGGAATGCCGCCGCGTCGGCGAATCTCTTCGGGGCGGATGCGGCACAGTGCATCGGGCGCGAACGCACTGAAGGCATTGAAGGCTTGGTCGGCCAGAATGTTTCGGTCGGCCAGAAACAAAACGCGCGGTCGCCGCACCGGATCACCGCTCAAATTCCACTTGGCGTGGAACAGCTTCCAGGTGATCTGAAAGGCAATTGAGGTCTTGCCGGTGCCGGTGGCCAGCGTCAGCAGAATGCGGGTTTCCTTCTGCGCGATGGCTTCCAGAACGGCGGTGATCGCGTTGTGCTGGTAATAGCGCGGCTGCCATTTGCCGCCGCCGGTCTCGAAAGGCACCGCGCCGAAGCGCTCACGCCAATCATTGCGGTCCGGAAAGCAGCGCAGCCAGAGTTCATCCGGCGTTGGGAAAGGCAGCGCAAGGTCGCCCTCCTTGCCGCTGTGCATGTCGATACCGTACCAACCGATGCCATTGGTGGCATAGGCGTAGCGTGCGCGAAGACGGCCAGCGTAATCTTTAGCCTGACCAACGCCCGTTGTATAACCCAGTCCAGCCCTCTTGGCCTCAATCACCGCCAGCTTGCGGCCGCGATAGCTCAGGACGTAGTC
>JAGRJL010000016.1:4140-9080 GCA_020442775.1 Lysobacterales bacterium
GAAATGTACCTCAAACCGGCACCTTGGGATCGCTATCCATAGCGAACACAAGCGCCATCTCGCTATAGAAAACGCGTTGTCAATCACATCAGTGGACTGGCTTTGCAATGCGTATTCGCATAGAATTAGGCCCAACATGGCCCCCGCCTCTTGGTTCTTCGGAACTTACGCGGGGGTTCTTATTTTCCCGAGCCGGGCTTCCAGCGGCCCTCCCACCCATTGGGTACGCACATCGCGCTCACGGTCAGCTTCCTTTGCGAGGCCTGCGCAGGGAACGCCATCAGATGCTCGGCCATCCGCTGTGGCCATTGGCTGCCGGGGCAAACCAGTTGCACCAGGTAGCGCACGATCTCCAGGTACACGAAAGGCTTGGAGAGCAGGTCCGGCTTGCCAACGAAATCAGCGCACCAGTCGGGGGCGTTCGCTGTCGGCATCTTCGGCTGCGAGACCATATTCCGGTTCCACACTCGACTGTGGTGTGCGACCAGATTGCGCAGGTAGCTGAGCGCCCGTACCCAACTGCTGAATACTTTCCAGTCTTTGATGCCGTAGCGTTGCGCGATGGCTTGCTGATCCGGGACCCGGGCCATCGCCAGCAGCTGCGACACCGCGCCGAAATCCCAGACTTCGATCGCCACCCAGATCGGCAAATCCGGACCATGGCGGTCGTGGTAGTGCTTGACGAAGTCTTCCTTGGAGCGTGCCACGAGCCCGCCGTAGCGCCGCTGCCAGGCATCGAACGCTGTCTCCGAACTGCCGCCAAACCGCCGTTCCCGGAAAGTGGGGTGGAACGCATCAGCATGCAGGTGCGCAAACGTATCGTTCTCGCCCAGTCGATAGGCCAGTTCCACGCGCAGTGAGACTTCGATGCGTTCCAGGGCATCGGACAAGAGCACCCGCAGCCTACGGTCGAACAGGTAAAGCTCGACTGCGTCGGTGAAGCGGGTGTCTGGAACGAAATCATCGGTGCGCCGAGTCCCTATCTCACCGGTCGCCGCATCCTGCGTGAGCCGGAATACTCGGAACGGGTACCAGTAGGCGCTCAGGCGGTAATAACCCACGCGCCGAAGCCAGGTCAGCGCAGACGCCTCGTCGTTGATTCGCAGCCCGCGGCTGCGCAGCAGGGCCAGCTGATCGTCGAAGGACTTCCAGGGGCGGTCGTAGGGCATGACTGCTCAGCTCAGCTGGCCAGAGAAGGCGGCTTGGAGCAGGGATTGACGAAGCGCAGCCATGGCAGCGAGTTGCTCGGTGTAGCGCGCCTCGATATGCGTTGTTCCCTCGCGCACAGCCTCAAGGTTCTCGCCGATACGTATCTGTTCAGCGCGCGACGGTAACGGGACGAGTATGCGCGACAGGGTTCCCTGATTGAGGCTCTTGATGTTGGTCCCGGTCCCGCCATCCACCATCTGTCGACGAACCGCGCTGGACTTGAGGAAATGGCCAAGAAAGCTCGGCACGATCTTGCGGTCGCGCAGGCGTGCGCGAATAGTGAAACCAGAGTGCGCAGTCATCTCGCTCATGCGTTCGATCACCAGCGACCTGCCTATCAGCTCAGGGTTGCCGTTCGAGCGAACGAACACGATGTCGCCACTCTGCAGGCAGTCGCCGGGGTCAAGGTCGCCATCGATGGTGACGCGGTCGAGTCCGGTATCTGGCGAGTGGAAATGGTTCTTGAAGTCCTTCACGCCTAGGACACGCACTTCCTTGCCTCTGCTCGCCTTGGTGAAGTTGATGCCGTTGCGGAAGTCCGCGAGATCACCAAGCGGGGCCGCGCTCCATGCCTTCCCCTCGCCGGCAGAGAACAATTCGCGCACGTGAGCGTGAAAGACGAGCCTTGCGTCACTCAGGCTTTCTCTTACCTTCGCGCGGGCGCGGTCGAGGGCGGCGAAGGCCTGGTCAAGCGCTGCGACGATGTGCTTCTGTTCGTCCAGCGGCGGCAGAACGATAGGCCAGGAAGCCACAGTTCCTTGAGTGATCGAGGGCGGGTTCGCTTTGTTGGAAAGTTCGTAGAGGTCGAGCCCCTTCATCCACTGGAACAGGAAGTTAGGATCGATCAGCTCAGGCTTTGGTACCAGCCCCATGATGTTGTTATCCACACACGATGGCTGAACCGCTTGGCGCTTCTTGTTGGTGGCTATTGCACCACCCACCTTAGGAAACACGACACTTCCCGCCGGGAAAACTCGTGCCCCGAGGGCCCTGCGCGCATCGTCAGAGACATAGTTATTGGCTCGAATGAGGGCTTCCTCGTTCCCTTCCAGATTCATGTCGCTGACCTTGAAGAACGGGTACTGGCCTTCGCTTCGCCCTTGATAATCGGTTGGAAAACCAGCTCCTGACTGAAGCTGACAAACATCGCCGAGCGTTGTTGCGTGCCACCCAGGCCTCACAGCATCTCCCTCACCTGAGCCAACAGTCGCGCCGTCTCCGCGTCCCGCGCCAGCATGTCGTCAATGATCTGCTGCGGGCTGCGCTGCGGTGCGGCCTCGGGCGCGTGCGGGTTCTTGACCGAGAGGTCGCAGGTGGCTGGATCGACGTCGGCCACGTCCAGCGTCCAGCTCTTCGGGCCGGTGCCCTTGGTCTTCTGTAGGGCGATGAACTCGGCCAGGTCGGCATCGTTCAGCGGGTTGGTCTTGCCCAAGGATCGGCCGGGGTCGAGCTGGTAGTACCAGATGGAGCGTGTGGGTACGCCCTTGTCGAAGAACAGCACCACGGTCTTGACGCCGGCGCCCTGGAAGGTGCCGCCGGGGCAGTCCAGGACGGTGTGCAGGGTGCAGCTGGCCAGCAGTTCCCGGCGCAGCTCGACGCTGGCGTTGTCGGTATTGCTCAGGAAGGTGTTCTTGATCACCACCGCGCCGCGGCCGCCGGCTTTCAGCTTGCGGATGAAGTGCTGCAGGAACAGATAAGCGGTCTCGGACGAGCGGATCGGGAAGTTCTGCTGCACCTCCGGCCGCTCGCCGCCGCCGAAGGGCGGGTTGGCCAGCACGATGTCGTGGCGATCCTTCTGCTGGATGTCCATGACGTTCTCGGCCAGCGTGTTGGCGTGGCGGATGTTGGGCGCATCGATGCCGTGCAAGATCATGTTCATCACGCCCAGCACGTAGGCGAGCGACTTCTTCTCCTGCCCGTAGAAGGTGCGGTGCTGCAGGGTGTCCCAGTCGGTGGCCGACAGATCATCGCGGCGCAGGTGCTCCCAGGCCTCACAGAGGAAGCCCGCGCTGCCGCAGGCACCGTCGTAGATGGTCTCGCCGATCTTCGGCTGCACCACCGCGATCATGGCGCGGATCAGCGGGCGCGGGGTGTAGTACTCGCCGCCGTTGCGGCCGGCATTGCCCATGCGCTTGATGCGCGTCTCGTACAGATCGGACAACTCGTGCTTGGCCTCGGAGCTGCCAAAGCTGAGCGTGTCGACGATCTGCAGCACGTCGCGCAGCGTGTAGCCGGAGCGGAAGCGGTTGGAGACCTCGGAGAAGATCTCGCCGATCTTGTACTCCAGGCTGTCGGCATCGACGCTTGAGTCCTTGAAGGACTTGAGATGCGGGATCAGCTTGGCGTTGACGAAGTCGATCAGGTCGCTGCCGGTCAGCGCATTGGCGTGCAGTTTTCCCTCAGGCATCTTGGGCGCGGCCCAGTCCTGCCAGCGGTACGGCGACTCCAGCAGGGACTCGTAGCTGCGGCCTTCCAGCGCCGCCTCGTCGACCCACTCAAGCTCCATGTCGTCGAGGTACTTTAGGAACAGCAGCCAAGAGGTCTGCTCGGCGTAGTCGAGCTCAGAGGCCAGGCCCTCGTCGTTGCGCATGGCCTTGTCGATGGCGTTGAAGGCCTGGCTGTAGGCGCCCGCGCCGCCATTGCCTGCTGCAGACTCGGCAACTTGGCGCACGGATTTGATTGCCTTCGGTTTCGTCGTGGTTGCCCGCTTGCCTTTGCCAACTAGCGCTACCGAACCACCCCGACCTCGCCCGGGTACAACACTGCCGGCCTCGATCAAATGCGCCTTGACCCTGTGGTAAGTGCTCTCGGCCCAGCCCAACTCGTTTCGCAAGGTTCCGTTGCCAGCAGAGCCACCTCGAGCGCCCAGCACCGCCAAGAAACGACCTGCATGCCTTTGCAACGACATCTGACAACGACTCCCAAAGTTTTACTGGCAGGCGCTGATTGTGGCAGCAAACCGAAACGGCGGGCTTCATCGTCGGGCACAAAAAAGCCCCGGGGCGGACCCCGGGGCTACCGGCACCAACCGGTATGTCTTGCTGCTTACAGCGAGTAGTACTGCTGGAACTCGATCGGATGGGTGTGCATCCGCAGCGCGGTGACTTCCTTCATCTTCAGCTCGATGTAGCCGTCAATGAAGTCATCGCTCATCACCCCACCGGCCTTGAGGAACTCGCGATCCTCGTCCAGCGCGCGCAGCGCCTGATCCAGCGAGTGACACACGGTCGGAATCGCCTTCTCTTCCTCTGGCGGCAGATCGTACAGATCCTTGTCCGCCGGTGCGCCGGGATCGATCTTGTTCTTGATCCCGTCCAGACCTGCCATCAGCAGCGCGGCGAAAGTCAGGTAGCCGGTGTTGGTGGAATCGGGGAAGCGCATCTCGATACGGCGCGCCTTCGGGCTGGAGACCCACGGAATCCGGCACGAGGCCGAGCGGTTGCGCGCCGAGTAGGCCAGCAGCACCGGCGCCTCAAAACCCGGCACCAGCCGCTTGTAGCTGTTGGTGGTGGAGTTGGAGAAGGCGTTGATCGCGCGGGCATGCTTGAACACACCGCCGATGTAATGCAGCGCGGTCTTGGACAGGCCACCGTATTCGTTGCCGCTGAACAGATTCTTTCCGCCCTTGGCCAGCGACTGATGGACGTGCATGCCGCTGCCGTTGTCGCCGACGATGGGCTTGGGCATGAAGGTGGCGGTGAGGCCGTGCTGATGGGCCACATTGCGGACCA
>JAGRJL010000287.1 GCA_020442775.1 Lysobacterales bacterium
GCCGATCTTAAGGTCCGCGAACCGCACCACGAATAATGCGGGCTAGTATTCGCCCATGTAACCGCAATACAGGTACACGGTGTCAGCGCTGTAGGCATTGGGGTCGTTGGGTGCCGCGACCTTCAGGGTGACGCGGTTGTTCATGCCCGGGGAGCAGGTCACGCTGACAGTGTCGCCGGTGGGTGATCCCACCCAGCTGACGTTGCCGAACTTGGTCCAGGAATAGGAAACCTTGGTGCTGTAGGGCCAGGCCGTGCAGGTGTAGCCACCGCCGGTGTAGTTGCAGGTGGCGGAAGTGATGGACTGCGCAGGCGGCGAGGTCAGCAGGATCGGGTTGGAACGCTTCAGTCCGCTCGCGGGGCAGCTCACCGCATCGATCGACACGACGCAGTAGCGATCGACATCGACGCCGGCCGGACAGTGGTCATCGAGTTCCGGGACGCAGTCTTCGGCGAAGGCCATCATCGGGAGGCTGAGGGCGAGGACAGACGCTGCTTTGAGGTAAAGCTTCATTGGCGGTATTTCCTTTCGAGGGTGAATTGGCGACGCGTTCGGCGTTTTCGGGTGGATTAAAGGGTGTACTCGTATTTCAGTTCTCAAATCGGTCAGGCTGGGCTCAACTTTCTGTGTCGGCGCTCAATTCGGGGAACTGCGCGAGCAGCTGCGCGGCGGCAGCGCATGTCCTTTCCGATGATGGACCGGCTGGTTGGGTGCAGCCGAGCTTGCTGCGGCTGAGTGCGATCAGCTTGAGGGTTTCACGGGCGTATTCATCCGCAGCGGATGCAATGCCGGCGGCTGAGGACGGATCGCTGAGTATGAGCAGCGCCTTTTCCGCGGCGCCGTGTTCGATCAGCGCCTCCGCGTAGACAATCCGGAAGTACATCACCAGGCGGCTGGAGGTGCCCAGTCGGGATAGGCTGCCGTCGAGGTTGCGCTCATAAAGGGCGAGCGCCTCGGCCACCGTAGCCTGGTCCAGGATCAGAGCGGAGGCCAGGTTGTTGGTGGCTCTGAGGGTGTTCGGATGATTGTCGCCCAGATGCTTGCGGAAGACCGTGACCACTGCGCGAAGCATGGCAATAGCCTCGCTGGAACGGCCATCGCGCTTGAGTGCGCTGGCCAGCACCATCGCTGCCTTTGCGGTGTATGGGCTGTCTGCGCCATAGGCGGCGGTGAGCCCGGCGTAGATGTCCTGAGCGTCTTCCAGCGCCTTTTCGGTCTGGCCCATCTGCTGCTTCTGGATCACCAGCTGCAGCCTGGCCAAGGTGACCCGTGGGTGGGAAGGATCGAGCGCTTGCCCCAGCCAGACAACGGTGTCTTCGAGTACCTGCAGCGCGCGCTCGGACTGACCCGAGCGCTGCAGCGCTTCGGCCAGCCGTAGCCTCGCCGCATTGGCCCATTCGTCGTCGGCGCTGCGCAAGGACATTCCGGCAATGGCCTGCAGCAGCAGGTCGATGGCCGGTTCATACTGTTTGTCCGCCGCCAGCGTGGCGGCCTGGGTCACTTGCCATTCCGGAGTGAGTGCGACACCCAGCTCACGTGCTTGCGCCAGCGCATCCATCGCCGCCTGGTATTCGCCTGCGGCGTGCTGAGCGCGAGCCCGCAAGACCAGAATGTCGAACTGATTCTCGGAACTGACCGAGGCCCGCTGAGCCGCCTCCGAGGCCCGGCCCAGCAGCTCGGCCGCCGAGGTTGATTGTCCGATCTTGAGCTGCACTTCGCCGATGCTGGAGGCGAGACTGGCGTAGAGATCCGGCTCGCTGAGGTACTGTTTCTCCAGCGCCGGGATCGCCGCGCTGAGGACCTCCTTGACGGTGACTTCCTCACCCGCGACTCTGGCCGGGTCGGCAGAAATGAAGGCCTCGCGGAGGATCGCCAGCGCCTGCTGTGCGCGATCGCGTTCGCGGATCGCCTCGGCGTTGCGAGCCAGAATCAGCCCACCGGTGAGGCCAAGGGCCAACAGCGCCACGCCGGCCAGCGCCACCGGCAGGCGGTGGCGCGCCATGAACTTGCGCAGCACGTAACGGCGCTGACCGGAGACCGCCGAGATAGGCCGACTCTCCAGGTAGTTGCCGATGTCCTGGTCGAGCTGCTCGACGCTCTGGTAGCGGGCCTGCGGCTCCTTGCGCAGACAACGCTGGACGATGGCCTCGAGGTCGCCGCCAAGCTGACGGCTCAGTGCCGCTCTGGCGGTGAAGCCGCGATCGGCAAGCGCCGATTCCGCCATCGTGTGCACCCGCCGGGTCATCGATTGCGGCGGCACAGTCAGAATCTGCGCCTCCAACGCGCCCACGCTGGTCTGATTCAACTCAAATGGGGTGGCGCCGCAGAGCAGTTCGTACAGCACCGTGCCCAGCGCATAGACGTCGCAGGCGACCGTCAAATTGTCGCCACGAAGCTGCTCCGGCGCAGCATTGCCCAGACTCAGGTAGCGATCATTGGTCGCGGTTTGCGCGACCACGCCGCTGGGGTTGAGGGCCTTGGCGATGCCAAAGTCCAGGAGTTTGATCTCGCCCTGCTCGTCAGCCAGGATGTTGGAGGACTTGAGGTCGCGGTGAATGATCAGGTTCTGGTGGGCATAGCTGACCGCCGATAGCACCTTGCGGAACAGCCGCAGCCGCTGGGCGACGCCCAGCCTCTGGCTGTCGCAATATTCAATCAGCGGCTTGCCCTCGACCAGTTCCATCACCACGTAGGGCGTGTCGTGATGCGAGCCGATGTCGAACACCCGGCAGATCCCCGGATGGTTGAGCGCAGCCAGCAAATTGCGTTCGGCGCTGAACCGCTTGAGCAGATCGGGGTTGATCAGCTCCTGTCTCAAGAGCTTGATGGCGACGGTAAGCTTGAAGTCGGATTCGGTTCTTTCGGCCTTGAATACCCTGCCCATGCCACCGGCACCGATCTGCTCAATGACTCGATAGGCGCCCAGCTGGGTGCCCTTGTTGACCGAATCCGGGAAGATCTGCGAAATCGTCTGGTGAAAAGAGGCGATCGCGGCCCCGGTGGCCGACTCTGCGTGGGCATTCTCCTGCGCCAGCAGACGCTCAATCTCCCCGCGCAGCCCCGGGTCATCAGCGCAATGCTGATCAAGAAAGGGGCCTTGCTGGTCGATCGGCAGGTCAGCTGCTTCGTCGAACAGTGCGCGCTTGCGCTGGTGACGTTTCAGCTCAGGCGCCATCGCCAGGCGCTTCGGAGGATTTGCGATCTGACAGCGCGTCAGCCAGCCAGGCTCGTGCGAACCGCCACTGACGGAACACGGTCGAGGGGGATGCGCCGGTGACCTCGGCGATCTGGGCGACTTCCAGACCGGTGAACAAGCGCATCTCCACCACTCGGGCGGCGGCCGGGTCCAGTTCCTGAAGCTGATTGAGCGCCTGGTCGGCAATCAGCCAGTCCACCAGATTGCCATCTGCGGCGGTGTCCAGCGACTCCGGGCCGTCCAGTTCAACGAAGGTGGTTTCGCTGCCCCGCTTGATCGCCGACTGCTGGCGTACATGGTCGATCAATACCCGACGCAGCACCGTCGCGGCGATCGCGAAAAAGTGTTCTCGGTTCTGCCAGGCAATGTCCTTCTGATCGGCGATGCGCTCGTAGGCTTCGCTGACCAGCGCGGTCGGGCGCAGCGTCAGTTGGCCCGGATTGCGCCGCAGCTGACTGCTCGCGATTTGTCTCAATACCGGATAGATGGCGTTGGCAAGCTGGTTCTCGACAGCGCGATCACCATCTTTCCATCGACCAAGCAGGTCGGTGATCGAAGAGTTCATGAGGAGGCTCCGCGGGGCAACTGGGGCAGAACGCACAAGTGCCGGACGTCATGACGACGTGTCGCGAAGA
>JAGRJL010000288.1 GCA_020442775.1 Lysobacterales bacterium
GGCTCCAAGGAGGAGGACATCAAGAGCCTGGCCCAGGCCGCCCAGGACACCCTGGGTCAGGTCGACATTCTGATCAACAACGCAGGGGCGACCTGGGGCGCGCCGGCTGAGGATTACCCCACCGAGGCCTGGGACAAGGTCTTCAACCTGAACATGCGCGGGCTTTTTCTGCTGACCCAGGAGATTGGCCGCCGCTTCATGATTCCACGCGCCTACGGCCGGATCATCAACATCGCCTCCATCGCTGGACTGCGCGGCAATCCGCCCGGAGGGATGAAGACCATCGCCTACAACAGCTCCAAGGGCGCCCTGGTCAACTTCACCCGCGCACTGGCCTGCGAATGGGGCGAATACGGCATCACCGTCAACGCGCTGGCGCCGGGATTCTTCCCGTCGAAGATGTCGGCCGGTCTGCTCGCGAGGTTGGGCGCGGAAAACATCATCCGCTTCACCCCGCTGCGTCGCCTCGGCGACGACGAGGACCTCAAGGGCGCGGTCCTGCTGTTCGCCTCGGACGCCGGCAAGCACATCACTGGGCAGGTGCTGGCGGTAGATGGGGGGTTTAGTGCGGCCTAGCGGCCTCTGGGCCCAGGGAATAGGGCCCAGGGCCCAGCCGTCCGCAGTTTTTCTGGGCCCCGGGCCCCGGGCCCTGTGCCCTTCGCAAGGAATGACATGACCATCAGCAACCTCGAACACCTACGCAACCAAACCGCAGTCATCACCGGCGCCGGCTCCGGCTTTGGTCTGGAGTTTGCGCGCATGGGTGCGCGGCTGGGGATGAAGCTGGTGCTGGCTGACATTCAGGCCGATGCGCTGGAAGCGGCGCGCGCGGAATTCGCGGCGGCCGGCGTGGAAGTGCTGGCGCAGGTGGTCGATGTCTCTGATGGCGACCAGATCCAGGCGCTGGCCGACGCCACCATGGAACGCTTTGGCGCGCCGCACTTGCTGTTCAACAACGCCGGCGTGGGCGCCAGCGGCCTGATCTGGGAGTCCAGCATCGCCGACTGGAACTGGAATCTGGGGGTCAACCTCTGGGGCGTGATTCACGGGGTGCGCCTCTTCACCCCGCTGATGCTGGCGGCCGCCGAAGCCGATCCCGAATATCGCGGTCACATCGTCAACGTCGCCTCGATGGCCGGGCTGGTGAACGCGCCCGGCATGGGTGTCTACAACGTGGCCAAGCACGCCGTGGTCTCGCTCAGCGAAACCCTTTATCACGATCTTTCACTGGTGACCCAGCAACTCCATTGCTCGGTGCTGTGCCCCTACTTCGTGCCCACCGGCATCGCCCGCTCCGAGCGCAACCGCCCGGCGGATCTGGCCAACGCCGGACCGATGACCCGCTCCCAGCGGGTCACCGGGGCGATGGTGGTCAAAGCGGTGGAGTCTGGGCGCTTGACCGCGGCGGACATCGCGGAGCTGACCTTCCAGGGGATTGCCGACAATCGCTTCTATCTGGTCTCGCATCCCAAGGCGCTCAGCCAGGTCAAGGATGGCGCCGACGCGCTGGTGTCGCTGCGCAATCCGCCCGACCCCTATGCCGATCGCCCGGAGCTGCGCACCCAGCTGGAAACCGCACTGAGGGGGTAGAAACGATGAAAGCAGCGCAGATTGACGGGCTGGAGGGGCTGAAGGCCCTGATCGATCAGGAGGTGGCGGTGAGCGATTGGCAAATCGTCAGCCAGGAGCAGGTGCAGGCCTTTGCCGACACCACCGGCGACCAGCAGTGGATCCATACCGACCCGGAACGCGCGCGCCGCGAAGCCCCTTTCGGCGGCACCATCGCCCACGGCTTTCTGGGGCTTTCGCTGCTGCCACGGATGCTCGAGCAGCAGCTGCAGCTGGGCGGCCTGAAGATGGCCCTCAACTACGGCTGCAACAAGGTCCGCTTCCCCGCACCGCTGCCCACCGGCAGCCGCGTCCGCGGCCGTTTCCGCCTGACCCGGGTCGAGACCATCGAGGGCGGCGCCCAGATCCAGTGGCTGGGCACGCTGGAGCGCGAAGGCACCGACAAGCCGGTCTGCGTCGCAGAAATGCTGGTGCGGTGTTTTTTTTGATAGGGACGAGGGCCCAGGGCCCAGAACGGCATCGCTAGCCTGGGCCCTGGGCCCTGAGCCCTGGGCCCTCCAAGCCTGCGTTTTCCAACTGCTCCTAACCAACCCAACCCCGGTACCGACCCATGAACCTCTCCCTCTCCCCCGCCGATCTCGCCTTCGTCGATCAGGTGCGCCAGTTTCTGGCGGACAAGCTGCCGGCGGAGATTCGGCAGCGCGTCGCCAACCGCGATGAAAGCCAGCTCAAGCACGACATCGTGGCCTGGCAGAAGATCCTCCATCAGCAAGGCTGGGGCGCGCCGGCCTGGCCGGTGGAGTTCGGCGGCACTGGCTGGTCCAAGGTGCAGCAATATCTGTTCGAGACCGAATGCGCATTGGCCGATGCCCCGCTGCAGCTGGCCTTTGGCCTGAAGATGGTGGCGCCGGTGATCATGCGTTTCGGCAGCCCGGCGCAGCAGCAGTACTTCCTGCCGCGGATTCTGGCCGCCGAGGACTGGTGGTGTCAGGGCTATTCGGAGCCGGGCTCGGGCTCGGATCTGGCCTCGCTCAAGACCCAGGCAGTTCGCGACGGCGATGAATATGTCGTGACCGGTCAGAAGGTCTGGAACACTCTGGGTCAGCACGCCGACTGGATCTTCTGTCTGGTTCGCACCGACAACAGCGGCAAGCCGCAGCGCGGCATTTCCTTTCTGCTGATCGACATGCACAGCCCCGGGATCACGGTACGCCCGACGCGGCTGCTCGATGGCGGCCACGAAGTCAACGAGGTGTGGTTCGATCAGGTTCGGGTGCCGGTCAGCAACCGGGTGGGTGAGGAGAACCACGGCTGGACCTACGCCAAGTTCCTGCTCGGCCACGAGCGCACCAACATCGCCGGGATCGGTGCCAACAAGCGCGAGCTAAACCGACTCAAGAGCATCGCCCGGGCGTGCCGCCAGAATGATCACCGGCTGATCGACGATCCGGTCTTCGCCAGCAAGATTGCCCAGGTGGAAATCGAGCTGATGGCGCTGGAGATCACCAACCTTCGGGTGATCGAAGCGGACGAGCGCAAACAGGCGCCGGGACCCGAAGCCTCGATCCTGAAGATCAAGGGCACCGAGATCATGCAGCGGCTAAGCGAGCTGCAGGTGGAAGCGCTCGGCCCCGCCGCGCTGCTGTCCAACGGCGAATCACGCATCGCCGGCCTCCAGCCGGTGTCGGACGAACTGGCCGCCAACGCCACCGACTTCTACCTGAACCAGCGCAAGGTCAGCATCTACGGCGGCTCCAACGAGATCCAGCGCAACATCATTGCGCAGATGATTTTGCAGGTTTAAGTCAGGGCCCAGGGAACAGGGCCCAGGCCCAGAACGGATGCCGCACCTCGCTGGGCCCTGAGCCCTGGGCCCTTTGCCCTGGTCCCGGAAACTCTCACCTCATCAGTATCGAGCGACAACATGAACTTCGACTTCAGCGATGAACAACAGATGCTCCAGGAAAGTACCCGCCGGGTGCTGGCGGCGGCGGGGGATTTTGAGCAACGCAACGCGCAGCGCGACCACGCTCTGGGTTACTCCACGCAGCTGTGGCGCGAGCTGGCTGATCTGGGGCTGCTGGCGCTGAACATCCCCGAAGCCGACGGCGGCATCGGCGCCGGTGCGGTGGACAACATGCTGGTCTGCGAAGCGATGGGCGAAGGGCTGGTGCTCGAACCCTTTCACGCCAGCGCGGTGGAGGCGACCTCGCTGCTGGCGCGGCTGGCCGATGAACAGCAGCGTCAGCGCTGGCTTCCGGCGCTGGCCTCCGGTGAGCTGATTGCGGTGCTGGCGCACGCCGAAAGCAGCAACGGCGGCGCCCTGGAGCCGACCCAGACCCGGGCCCGACCCAGTGCCGACGGCTGGCAGCTGGACGGTCACAAGTCGATGATTTACCACGCCCCCAGCGCCGCGCTGCTGCTGGTCAGCGCGCAGATCGAGGGCGCCCCGGGCTTGGCACTGTTTGCGGTGCCGGCCGACGCCGCCGGACTCAGCCTGACCCCGGTCGCCACCCTTGATGCCCAGCGCGCGGCCGACGTGGTGCTGCGCGGGGTGCAGGTCGGCGCCGATGCACGAATTGGATCGGAAATCAGCAAGGCGCTCAGCGAAGTCCTCGATTTCAGCCTGGCGGCGCTCTGCGCCGACGCCTTTGGTGCGATTCAGAGTGCACTCAACGCGACCATCGAGTACAGCCGCGAGCGCAAACAGTTCGGTCAGCCCATCGGCCGCTTCCAGGCCCTGCAGCACCGCATGGCGGACATGCTGATTCACGCCGAACAGGCGCGCTCCATGTGCTATCTCGCGGCCTCCCACGGGGATGACCCGGATCCGGCCCAGCGCCGTCGGATACTGTCGGCAGCCAAGGCGTTGATCGGACAGGCCGCGCGCAAGGTGGGCCAGGAAGCGGTGCAGCTGCATGGCGGCATGGGCATGACCGACGAGCTGAAGGTATCGCACTACTTCCGCCGGCTCACTGCCTTTGAACTGCGCGGCGGCAGCACCGCCAGCCACCTTCAGCGGCTGGCAACTGACATCAGCAACGATCGATCCTGATCACCTCGAGTCGACTCACAGGCTCAGTCTGACGAATGATCAGGACCCACCTGGCTCAGATATCGGCCCTGGCTGAGCAGGCGCTCGCGGCCGGTGCGCAGGTCGAGCACCATCAAGGCGGGCATGTTGGGGCCCTGCTCGTTAAAGTCGGTCCGCACGAAGGCCACCCGTTCGCCGTCCGGCGCAAAATGTGGACTGAGCACGGCGTAGCCATGGCCATCGGCAATGATCGTCTCGCGCTGCTGGTCCAGATCGTAGATCGCCAGCGAGAAGCCGTCGCCGTCACTGCGCACGTAGATCACCCGGCGCCCGTCGGGTGCCCAGTCCGGGTGAAATTCCGAGACCTTCGGGCTGTTGGTGAGGTTGCGCATCGCGCCGGTGGAAATCTGCCGGATCCAGATATCGCCCTGGGCGTCGTCCATCCGCGGCTTGCCGACGTAGACCACCCAGTCACCGTCCGGTGCCCAACGCGGGCTGGCCTCGTCGAAGTCCGGCGTCCGAGTCAGCGCGGTGACCCGGTGGCTGGCCAGATCGCGCAGGTACAAATCGCGGGGCAGCGGCTCGTCGCTGAAGTACAGCAGCTGTTTGCCATTCGGCGAGTAATCCGGATCGCCGGCCGCCAGGGCCGGTTCGGACAGGGCCTGCAGTCCGCTGCCGTCAGGCTGCACCCGCATCATCACGTGAACCCCGTTCTCGACTCCGGTAAAGACCAGATGGCTGCCGTCAGCAGCCCACTCCGGCTGGAAATCGCGCTGCTCGCGAACCACCAGCGCACGACTGACGCCGCTGCCCACATCCACCAGATAGATGTTCTCGGGTCCGCCGATGTAGCTGTAGGCAATCTGGCTACCGTCAGGCGACCAGGAAGCTGCCTGAGCGGACGTCGCGAGCAACCACGCCAGTCCCGCCATCGACCAAGGTCGCATTGCCTTCTCTCCCGCCATGAGCAGACTCAGGCTAGCAGTCGGTGGTCGTCGCCGACTCGGGCAATTCAGACAGCCATCCCAACAATTCGGCCAATGGCCATGCCAACAGCAGGCAGGCGACTTGGGCAGAGATCAAGAAACGCAAAAATGGCCAAAAAAACTTCGTAACAGTCGGACAACCCGAGTAAAGTCGGGTGCGTTTTTTTGCCGCGTCGAAACCGTCCCCTCAGGAGCAGCATGTGAAAGCCGAGCATCCAGGAAAACTTCTCAGCCGAGTATCCATCGGTGCGCTGTGCACCCTCCTCAGCATCAGCGCGCTGGCTGCAGATACCGCTACCGAAGACGCCGCTGCCAAGGCCTCTCAGCGCGCCGCAGCGACAGTTTCAGAAGCCTCATGCGCCCTGCTGGATGACCCCAAGAAAGTCGGGATGATGGACGGACTGCTGTACTACCTGGCGCGAGGCTGCGGCCGGGAGGCGGAGTTCCTGGGCCGGGTGGAGTCGCCAGAGGGCGTTGCGGGCGGGACCACTCGCGAGCCCAATGTGGACCTCAACGTCAGTGACCCCAGCGGCGATACCGGCGGTACCCGCACGCAGAGCGAGACTTCCATTGCCCGCAGTCCGGTCACCGGCACCCTGTGCGCCGCATGGAATGATTCCTTCCACGGCATCACCGGTGGCCAAGGCTTTTCCGGCTTTGCCCGGTCCACCGATGGCGGCGATAGCTGGGACGACCGCGGTGCGGTCAGCGGTGACGATAGCGGCGACCCCAGTCTGGTCTGGCGCAAGACCGACGAAAAGTTCTATTACGCCGCGCTTCGCAACGGCGGCTTGGGTCTGTACCGCTCCGATGATGATTGCCAGAGCTTCACTTTCGTCAGCCAGATCGTCAGCGACAATGACGACAAGGAAATCATGGCCATCGACAATGACGAAAGCAGCCCCTTCTACGGTCGCATCTATGTAGTCTGGACGGACTTCGGTTCCAACGATCAGATCTACAGCATCCATTCCAGCGATGCCGGCGCAACCTGGTCGACGCAGTTGGCCATTTCCCCTGCTGGGGTCGACGTCCAGGGCGCGTGGCCGACGATCGCACCGGGCGGTGATATCTATGTCGCGTGGTTGAGCTGGCTGGGCGCCGGTTTCCCCAATGGCGATGTGGAAATCACCGTACGGGTCTCGACCGACGGCGGCGTCAGCTACTCGGCGGTCGAGCCGCCCATGACCGGGCGGACCAACCCGCGGGATCAGGCCGCCCAGGCCGCCTGCAGCCGGCCCGCCATCAAGGGCAATATCCGGATGCTGCCTTCGCCGCAGATCGCGGTGGGCAACGGCTATCTGCACGCGATCTACAGCTATGACCCGGATGGCTTCAACGTCGGCGATGTGATCGACGTCTTCTATCGCCGGTTCAATATCGACACCAGCACCTGGGATGCCGAAGTCAAGATCAACGACGACACCACGATGACCGATCAGTATCAGCCCACGCTCGGGGTCGGCGATGCCGGTCAGATCACCGTGGGCTACTACAGCCGTGAGAACGATCCGAACAACCTGCTGCTGGACTACTACTCCCGGACCTCCTTCGACAATGGAGCCACCTGGAACCAGCCCAGCGAACGTCTGAGCGATGTTTCCAGTTCCATCGTGCTCGACGGGCAGCTGGCCAACTGCTACCACGGCGACTACGACCAACAACTGCAGGACGGCGAAGGCAAGGCCCATTACCTGTGGTCCGACGACCGTGATAGCACGCCCGATGTGTTCACTGACCGCACCCTGGTCGGTGTGGACTTCCTGCTGGTGCCCGGCAACAGCAACCTCTCACTGTGCGCGCCGGACGATGCGATCTACGATCTGACCATCAACCAGTTCCAGGGCTTCAGTGAGCCGGTCACCCTCAGCGCCAGCGGCAATCCGGCCGGATCGATGGTCGACTTCAGCGACAACCCGGTAACCCCGCCCAGCACCAGCACGGTGACCATCTCCACCGCCGGCGTGGACGCCGGTGCCTACAGCGTGCTGGTGGAAGGCACCTCCGATCCCAGCTCCATCGTGCAATCGACGACGCTGGGCCTGAACGTGTTCACCATGGTCCCGGGCGTGCCGCTGCTGACCATGCCCGCCGACATGGCCACGGTGGTCCCGACCCAGCCGGAATTCACCTGGGATGCGGCCGATCAGGGCGCGAGCTACGTGCTGGAAGTCGACGACGAGCCGACCTTTACCGACCCCCTGATCTATACCGCGACGGTGTCCGGAACCAGCCACACCCCAAGCGTTCCGCTACCGTCCAACAGCCAGCTCTACTGGCGGGTGCGTTCGGACAATATCTGCGGCATGGGCACCGAAGCGGACGCCTTCACCTTCACCACCGTCCCCCTGCCCGGTGACTGCCCGATGGGCTCGAGCCAGAACGCCCTGTATTTCACCGATTTCGAAGGCAGCGTGTCGGAATGGACCCTCGGTGCGGGCAGCAGCGGCCCGAGCAACTGGGCAATCTCGACGGCGCGCCCCTTCAGCGGCAGCAATGCCTTCCTGGCGACCGATGTCACCACCGTCTCCGATCAGCGCCTGATTTCACCCAGCGTGATGCTGCCCACCGGTCAGGACCCGCTGTCGCTGATTTTCTACAGCGACCAGACCCTGGAGGATCGGACCGGCGGCTGCTGGGACGGCGGAATCGTGGAGATCTCCACCGACGGCGGGACCACCTTCACCCAGCTGAGCGGGGCTGCCCTGCTGACCGACCCCTACGACGGTCCGTTCAGCGGCGCCAACCCGCTGGTTCCAATGGACGGCTGGTGCGGTGACCCTGAGGCCTATCTGCGTTCGGTCGTCGACTTGAGCGCATTCGCAGGCCAAACCGTCCGCTTCCGCTTCCGTCTGGGCACCGATGGCTCGGTCGGACGAGTGCCGGACGGCTGGTACATCGATGATGTGACCGTCCAATCGTGCACTCTGGGCCCGCCCAACAACATCTTCGCCAACAGCTTCGAGTAGTCGTTTCGCCGGGCGCGGCCGTGCCGCGCCCGGCAGCTTGCAGCGCAACCCGTTGCTTTTCCGCAGAATGAACGCCATCTGACCAGCACTCCCGGTCAGCTTGCACGATGCCTGCCAGGGGAGCAGCATCAGTGGAACATTGAGCGCCCGGGAAACCAACTTGAGCGATCAGCCCTTCGCTGTTCGAGCCCACTGGCCCTTGCTCGCTGCCGCCGGAAGCTACCTGAGCTTGCAGATACTGATTGTGCTCAGTGATCGATGGTTCAGTCCCACCGCGCCCGGTTCGACGTTCCTGGTCACGGCAATGAGTCTGCTGGCGTTGCTGCTACCCGGTGCGCTGGTTGCCGTCCGCAAGACCTCTCCGCTGATTGGCAGCCTCATTGTCGTTGGTGCCTGCATGGTGATCGACTGGGTGCTGGCGGCCTGGCTGCTGGGCGCGATGCCCCTGCGCTGGCTGGCCCAGCAGTTGCTGGCGAACCTGCCGGCCTATGCGCTGATTCCGGTCGTCGCGGCCGGCGTTCATGCCCTGAACCACCATCGGCGCACCGAAGCGGACTCCAGGCAAGAGAACCAGACTGCGGTCTGAAACACCGCTCCGGTGAGATCTCGGGAGCGTGCCCGCGTCCTCAGGCGGCCTGCTCCGGTTAGGCGGCCACAACCCGCTCAACCCACAAGCCGCTCGATGACCCAATCGCCCAGCTCATCCAGCGAATCGGCGACATGCAGGCAGCGGTGACGCAGATCGGGCGGCGGTATCTTCAGGTCGGGAACCAGCACCACCTGCATGCCTGCCGCCAGCGCCGCTTCGGCGCCATGGTCGCTGTCCTCGAAGGCCAGACACTGGGCCGGCGCGACCTTCAGGCGCTCGGCGGCGAGCAGATAAACGTCCGGGTCTGGCTTGCTGTTGGGCACTTCATCGCCGCCGGCCCAGGAACCGAGGTAGCGAAGCAGATCGTGCTGACCCAAGCGATGCTCGATCTGGGCCACGGGTGAGGAAGAGGCAACCGCGCAGCGAACCCGTTGCTGGTGCAATCGCCCCAGAAGTTGCCGCGCGCCCGGGCGCAAGCCGGGCTGAATCACGCCCTGTGCGTAGCGCAGATGGATCTCGTCGCGTATCGACTGCGCGGTGGAGTGTCCGCCCACCGCGGCCGCCAGCAGGTCGGCACAGGCCTTGCCGACCAGGCCGATTGATGGAATCAACTGCTCGGCCGCCAGCGGAATCTGGCGCCTTTCGGCCGCAGCCAGCCATTCATTGATCAGCAGTCGCTCGCTGTCGAGCAGCAGTCCATCCATGTCGAAGATGGCGGTGGTCAGGCGCACGGGCGCGGGCTTCGGGAGTTGCGGGGACAGCTCATGGGCGTGCGATCGCGGCCGATGGAAGAATCAGGCTCAAGGCCCAGAATAACCCGACCGCTGTTGATCTCCCCGGCCCCGGGCCTGAACCCTGGGCCTTGCTAGCCCGCCGCCGGCCACAGCCAGGCGAAGGCGCCGGCAAACAGCAATCCGTAAACCAGCGCATCGAACAGATATTTGGCGGACATGCTCCAGAGGTGGCCGAACCAGATACTGAAGGGAATCACCGCCCAGCCGAAGGCGAGAAATCCGACCGTGGCAACGAAGCGAAAGACGCTCAAATAGTCCGCGCCCGCCGGTAGCGCCAGCGATGCGCAATAGGCGATGAAAACGCCTCCGATCAGAAAATAGACGATCTGCTGACCGATCAGCTTGCCCATCGGCGGCATCCCGCTGGCGAACACGGTGACAAAGGCCACCGGCCCCTGCTTGAACTTCGCCTGCATCTCCGGTGAGCCCATCTGCGACATATCGCCGCAATAGGGCAGATTGTGGATGCCCAGCCCGGGATTCCCTGCCCTAATCGCCGCGGCGACCTCATCTTCGTTGCTTAACGGCTGGTAATCACTGTTGTGATACTTGAGCAGCATGTGAATCATCGCGCTGGCCATCCAGGCCAGCAGCGTGCCCAGCAGCATCGGCATCCACAGCGCAAGCAGACTCACGTTCATTCCCAGTCCCCTTCCATCGATCAGCAGAGCCTAAAGATCGACCGATCGAGGGCGCCGTGCAAGTCACCTGGGCGCTCAAATTGATCACCCGGGCTCAAGGCGAGAGGCACAGCGGCTTGGCCTGCTCGCTGCCCACCACCACAAATCGTTCGATCGCCTTGCTCTGGGTCACGCCGTCGAGCGTGTAGCTGAACGAGCCGTGCTCGCCGTCGCTGAACGACAGCTGCGCGCTGCCCACTTCCGGCACCGGGAAAGTCGTCGCCGGACCGCTGATCTGTGCCAGCGGTACGCCGTCGACCGGCCGCTGCAGCGCGCCGGAGTAGCTGCCGTCCGGCTGCCGCAGCAGCATCGAGCCACTCACCCACTGATCGCGGCCTGCCTCGCCATAGGTGTACCAGAGCAGGAAGATCACATCGCCCTGGTGCGCCAGGGTCAACCCCCATCCGGCCTCACTCGAGTTCCACCACAGATCGGAATAGTTGGTGGCGCCAGCACGTGAATCGATGGTACCGAAACACTCCGGGGCCTGAGCGCTGAAGACAAAGCGCTGCAGGTCGCGGGTCTGGCTGACCCCATTGACCGTGTAGCTCAGAGTCAGGCTGCCGTCGGCGGCGAATCGCATTTGCGCGCTGCCCACTTCGTCCACCGCGGTGAAGGCCTGGCTCCCGTTGATCAGATCAAATGGCGTGCCCGCCACCCGAAACACCGGCCCGACGAAGCTGCCGTCGGCCTGCGCCAGTCCCTCGACGGTCAGGAACATCACCTTGCCGTCGACGGCATAGGTGTACCAGGTGCCGTAAAGCAGCGCGCCCTGGTGCTGCAGATTGAAGCCCCAGCCCGCCTCGGTCGGATTCCAGTAGGTGTAGCTGTAGTTTGGCTCGCTGGCCAGCAGCGCGGCGTTCCCGCTTTCGCTCAACTGCACCGCGAAGATATCGCGCAGGCCGTTGGCGTCGCCTTCGCTGAGATTGCTGGCCAGGGAGGCGAACACGATGGAGCCGCCACTGCCGGACAGCTGCGGCGCCTCGCTGGCACCGTTGGGCTGGTTGCCATCCACGGTCCGCGACAGCCGCAGTACCTCGCCGGTGGGGATATTGCGCAGCAGCACGTCGGTGGTCTGGTTGCGATCCAGTTCAATCAAATTGCTGGCATCGGTCTGGAAACTCACCAGTTGGCCATCGTCGCTGATGCTGGGGTTGCGGCTGGGGCCATTGGCCTGCACCCCGAAGCGGGACACCGAGATCCGCTCCAGTCGAACCACCTGACGCTCACCGATCTCGAAGTAGAAGATGTCGCTGACCCCGTTGCTGTCGCCGGCCACCAAATTGCTGGCTTCGGACTCGAACACCCCGTAGCGGCCATCTGGAGTAATCCGCACGGCGGCGCTGTCGCCATTGCCGAGTTCGCCGGTCTCCAGGTTGCGGCTGAGGTAGGTGCCGTAGCGACCCAATCCCCCGGACCCGACCAGAATCGCCTGGGCCACCGACCCGGAAGTCGCCTTGCCCTGGATCTGCGACCCGTCGGTCAGATTGGTGGCCAGGGTGATGAAAGCCACCGCGCTGGCGTCGGCGGTGCTCCAGGGTGCGCTGCTCGGTCCGTTGGCCGGCTCGCCCTGCGGGCTGAGTGATATCAGTTGGATCGCGCCATTGACCAGATCCTTGACCACGATGTCGGAGACCGCGCCGTTGCCGTCGCCATCGGCAATCAGATTGGTGGCGGTAGTCGCAAACACGACCACGCTGCCGTCGCCGGGAATCATCGGCTGGCCGGAGCCGCCGTCGCCAGGCACCCCGGCGGCCGTGCTGCTCACCGTCCGCCCCAGCCCGCCGCTGCTGCTGGCATAAATCTGCCCCGACGATCCGGCGTAGGCGACGGTGCCACCGTCAAAGGACAAGGCTGGATCGAAAAAGGCCTCGCCGCCCTCACCCTTGGCGCTTGGCGCGTCCTGACTCACCCGCCGAACCACGCCGCTGAGGCGATCGCGAACAAAGATGTCAGACAGGCTGTCGCCGTCATCGTCGGTCAGATTCGAGGCCTCGGTGCTGAAGACGATGAGGTTGCCGCTGCGCGAAACCTGGGCACTCCCCGATGGCCCGTTGGCCGGCTGACCGTTGGGCGATTGCGACTGCAACTCGGGCAGTGGCGTCTGCACCAGACCGTTGCCCCCCGCGAACAGTGAAACGTTGTCAGTCCCCAGCGCATAGACCCGCTGCTGCGGCTGTTCGGTACTCAGCCCGAACCACTGGCTACCGTCCCAGCGCGCCAGCCCGTTGGCCAGCATGCCGCCGGCGACGGTGAAGATGCCGCCGATGTACAGATCGCTGCCCACCGGCTGCAGCGCGTAGACCACGCTGCCGGCCCCGGCACCCTGATTGCCGCGCAGTTCGACAAAGCTGCTGCCGTTCCAGCTCACCACATAGCCCACCGGCTGATCGGCGACTGCGAAGAAGGAGCCGCCGATGTAGAGCAGTCCCTGATTCACCGCCAGCGCATAGACCCGCGCATTGAGCCCATTGCTGGGGCTGGTGCCGATCGGGGTCCAGGTGCTGCCGTCCCAGCTGGCCAGATAACTGGCCGGCTGGCCACCGGCGGCGGTAAAGCGACCGCCCACGTAGAGTGTCTGCTGGTCCGCGGCGAGCGCATGGACCCAGTTGTCCAGGCCATCCCCCAGCGGGTGCCAGCTGCTGCCGTCCCAGCGTGCGATGTAGTTGACCGTCTGACCGCCGGCCTCGGCAAAGGCGCCGCCCACGTAGTATTGGCCGTTGCTGACTTCGCCCGCGTAGGCACGGCCACTCAGGCCACTGCCCAGGGAATGCCAGGCGCTGCCGTCCCAGCGTGCGACCCGATTGGCCTGTTGCCCTCCGGCCTGAAGGAAGAATCCGGCGACATAGAGCTGATCGCCGTCAAAATCGAGACTGAATACCCAGTCATCGACCCCGTTGCCACCGGCATCGGTGAGCGCAGACCATTCGCTGCCGTTCCAGCGCGCAATATTGTTGGCGCTCATTCCGCCAGCCTGGCTGAAATCGCCGCCGACGTAGAGTTCATCACCGCGAACCGCAACCGCGTAGATTGGCCCGTTGACCCCGTTGCCGGCGCCCACTCCCGGCGCATCCCACCCGCTGCCGTCCCAGAAGGCGGCGTAGCTGGATTGCTGGCCACCTGCGATGGTGAAGAAACCGGCCACTGCCAGCTGATCCCCGGCAACCGCCAGCGCGCGAACCGTGCTGTCCACACCTTCGCTGCTTTCGTCTCCCAGTGCACGCCACGATTGCCCATCCCAGCGCGCGATGCGGCTGGCGCTCAGGGTTCCGGCCTGGGTGAAGCTGCCGCCTACATACAGCTCCGACCCGAACTGGCGCAGCGCGAAGACATCGTCGTTGAGCCCCTCACCGTTGCTGCCGCTCAGGGCTTCCCAGCTCTGGTCGCGCCAGCGAGCTATGTGGTTGGCGGGAATTCCCCCGGCGCTGTCGAAATAGCCGCCAACAATGAGACCGTCGGCGCTGGGCAGCAGTGCCAGCACCTGGTCATCGACACCGTTGGCAGCGCCGCTGCCCAGCGACGACCAGAGTGCGCCATCCCAACGGGCAATAAAGTTGGCGACGACGCCGCCGGCGCTGGCGAAATCACCACCCACATAGAGCGCGTCGCCATCGAAGGCCAACGCATAGGCCGCACTCTGCAAGCCGTCGGGGCCCAGGGCGCTGATTCCGTTCTCGCCACCGGCGGCCAGCGCTGCCCAGCTGACGCCATCCCAGCGAGCGACCCGCGAGGCGGGCTGACCGCCGGCCTGATCGAATGCGCCCGCGGCGTAGATCGACTGGCCGTCAGTGACCATCGCGAACACCAGTGAATTGGTGCCCTGCCCGAGTGCATGGCTGTCGCCGCCGTCCCAGCGCGCGATGTAGTTGGCGCCGCGTCCGGCGAACTGGTTGAAATTGCCGCCCACATAGAGGTCGCTGCCCACCACCAGCAGCGAATACACCGGTCCACTGGCGCCATTCCCCTGGGGCCCGCGCAACGGGCTGAATTGCCGCGCCACCGGGTCATAGGCGACTACATTGATCGCCTCCACATCCTCGCAGGCGGTGAAGATCCCGCCCAGATAGACGATCCCGTTGTCGGCGACTGCAGCGGCATAGATGTCACCGTTGCAGCCACCCGGCGTGCCAAAAAGTCTGGTCCCGGCCTCATACTGATCGAGCACCAGCGGGGTATGGCCGCTGGCGGTGCGCTTGGGGCGATGAGGCGCCGGAACTTGTCCATCGGGAATGGCACCCAGCGAAGATGTGGCTTGCACAGACGGATGTGGCAACGGTTGCAGCTGGGTTGCCGCAATGATTGGACTGATGCCGATCCACAGCGATCCGGCAAGCAATACACCGATCCATTTATGCATCGTGTTCACCCATTTCAGGCCCCTTCGACCATGTTAACGCTACGCGGCGGCCGGGGCCCGCGGGACAGGCGCTGGGATCAATAGGCCAACTGGTTGACAGATTGCGCCACGGGAGCGCCCAGCGGGCGAGTCCAAAGGCCGGAACGACCAGACATCGGTATCCGGGCGCGGCCGTGGACCAATTTGGCCGTCACCCTCACTTAATAGATCGCAACTATGCTGTCGATCAGGACAAACAATTTCATCTATCGTTCGCCCTGCGCCAAGATAGCGTCACAGGTGGATTCAACCAACGTAGGAGACAGTTATGTCAACGGAAGCAAAGTGCCCCTTTACCGGCGGCTCGCCACAGCATGCCCGGGTCGGCACCCAGTCCAACGCCGACTGGTGGCCGAACCAGCTGAACCTCAAGATTCTCGCGCAGCACTCGGAGAAGACCGATCCGCTCGGCAAGGACTTCAACTACGCTGAAGAATTCAAGTCGCTCGATCTGGACGCGCTGATCAAGGATCTGCATGCGCTGATGACCGACTCACAGGACTGGTGGCCGGCCGACTATGGTCACTACGGACCCTTTTTCATTCGGATGACCTGGCACGCGGCCGGCACCTACCGCATCGCCGA
>JAGRJL010000289.1:0-7067 GCA_020442775.1 Lysobacterales bacterium
GACGGGTGAGCAAGATGCGCTACGTCCATCAGGGCGGACGCAATCCACCGCGGGTCGTCATCCACGGCAGCCGGCTGAAAGATCTGCCGGAAAGCTACAAGCGCTATCTGCAGAACAGCCTGCGCAAGCGCTTTCGATTGGTTGGCACCCCGGTAAAACTGGAGTTCCGCGAGGGCAAGAACCCGTTTGCAGATCGGAAAAACGTCCTGACCCAGCGGCAGATCCAGAAGAAGCGGCGATTGATGAAGCACGTCAAACGTTGAGCAGATGCGTCGCTGACACCCCCAAGTTGGCAGCTTCCCGATGAATCTCGGCCCGCTGGCCCGGCAGGTTGACTCGGTACTGATCCTGGCAGGCGGTATGGGCCGGCGCATGGGTGGCACAGACAAGGCTTTCGTTCAGTTCGAAGGCGAGAGCCTGATCAGCAGGGCGCTGAGTCTAGCCGCAAGCTTCGGACCGGTCAGGGTTGCCAGCAGCCGAAGCCGCGCGGCCTATGAAGCCCTTGGGATCAATCCGATTGAAGATGCGGTGGCGGGTTTCGCCGGTCCGCTGAGCGGACTGCTTGCCGGGTTCGAGGCGCTGGGGCACGGCTTGCTGCTGTCGTTGCCGGTTGACCTTGTTGGTCCGCAGGCCTCCGATCTGCAAAAACTGATTGACGCCGCGCTTGCGCAGCGACGCTGCTGTTACGCAGATCTGGGTGACCATCGTCATCCGCTGCTGGCGGTGTGGCGGGTGGAGCCAGCACTGACCGAGCAGGCGAGATCGATACTCCTGAATGGAACGGGCGCGGTGCGTGCGCTGCAAGACGCCATCGATGCCTTGCCGGTAGACTTGCAGCCCCGGGCTGGTCACTGGCGTGATCTGAATCAGCCGCAGGGTTAGACCAAAGCAGCTTTCAAGAGGCACAGCTTGCAGCATCCTCCCTCCCCTGCTGACCTGACCCTGGCTCAGGCCAGAATCCTGCTTGAGGCCAAATTGAGCGGTCGCGCGGGTGGGCCCGTGGACATGGCATTGGATCAGGCCGCAGGGACCTCGCTGGCCGAGGCTCTGTACGCGCCTGGCGACCTGCCGCCTTTCGATAACTCTGCAATGGATGGGTATGCGCTCAATACCGCCGATCTGCGCGGAGATCCGCCCTACCGGTTGCCGCTGGACGGCACCACCCTGGCCGGAGAGGCGCCGCCACCGCTCACCCCGGGGCATGCGCGAAGGATCACCACCGGCGCTGCGCTGCCGCTGCAGGCGAACACCGTCATCATTCAGGAATGGGTGCAGCGAGATGGCGAGGAGATTCAGTTCGAGCGATCGGTAGCCGCCGGCAACTGCATACGCGCCGCCGGTAGTGATGTTGGCCAGGGCGATCTGCTGCTGCCTCTGAGCACCCGCCTTGGGGCGCTGCAGCTGGCTCTGGCGGCCAACGTGGGCGTGGCCAGACTCAAGGTTCGGCCGCGCCCCACGGTCGCGGTGCTCTCAACCGGCAGCGAGCTGGTGGAGCCTGGTCGCACCCGGGGTCCCGGAAAGATCTACGACAGCAACCGTTACCTGCTGGCCGAACTGGCCGAGCAACTCGGCGGTGACGTGGTCTATGCAAACACCTGCGGCGACGATCGCAGCGCGCTGATTCGAGCGTTGGAGTCGGCCACTTCGGTCGCCGATATCGTGGTCACCAGCGGTGGGGTATCGGTGGGAGATGCGGATCTGTTGCCGGGATTGATTGCTCAGCTGGGCGAGGTCTACTTTCACAAGCTCGCGCTCAAGCCCGGTCGCCCAGTGCTGTTTGGCGAACTGAATCAGACCCCCATACTGGCGCTGCCCGGGAACCCGGTTTCGGTTCTGGTCACCTGTCTGCAGCTGCTGGCACCGGCACTGGATCACCTTTCGGGCGCGCTGGTCCGACAGCCCTTGAGAATGAGTGCGCAGCTGGACGGCAAGGTGAGCAAGGCCCACTCCCGGCTGGAGTTTCAGCGCGGCCGAATCAACCAGTCGGCCAGCGGCAAGCTTTGGGTCAGTCCGGTCGCTGGCCAGGGCTCCCACCAACTCGCCGCTCTGCGAGATGCCGACTGCTTTCTGGTCCTGCCGGAGGGTCCGCAGAGCTATGCCCACGGCGATTCGGTATTCGTTGAACCATTGATCCAATACTTCCGATGAGTCTGGCCGCCGAATACCTACGCAAACTGCGGCTGTCGATCAACGAGATCGAGGTTTCCAAGGCTCACCAACTGCAGGGCGCCGGAGATTTATTGATCGACATCCGGGAGCCGGATGAAACCGCAGCTGGATTGCCGGCGGGTGCCGTTGCACTGCCTCGCAGCGCGCTGGAGCTGAAAATCGAACAGCTTGCCCAGCCCGGCGATCAAGTGATGCTTTTGTGCGGTTCCGGACAGCGCTCACTGCTGGCTGCCGCGAATCTACATGAGCTCGGCTACACACGGATCTGTTCTGTCATCGGCGGCTATGCGGCGTGGAAGAATGCGCAGCTCCCGGTGGTAGTGCCGCCGCGAATGGACAGCGTCCAGCGGCAGCGCTACAGCCGCCAGATGATCCTCGATCAGGTCGGCGAAGCTGGTCAGGCGCGGCTGGAGCAATCGAGGGTGCTGGTGGTGGGTGCCGGCGGTTTGGGTTGCCCCGCTTCACTGTATCTGGCCGCCGCCGGGGTGGGCACCCTTACCCTAGCGGACGCAGACCGGGTGGAGCTGAGCAACCTGCATCGGCAGGTGCTGCACGGCACTGCCAGCCTGGGTGAACCCAAGGTGCAATCGGCCAGGGCACGATTGCGTGCGCTCAATCCGGAGATCAGCGTTCGCGCGCTAGAGAGCCGGGTGACCGAGGCAAACGTCGAAGCACTGGTTGCAGAGCATGATTTGATCATCGATGGCGCCGACAATCTGGCGACCCGCTATTTGCTGAATGCCGCTTGTGTGGCCGCAGGCAAACCGCTGGTCTACGCCGCGGTGGAGCGATTCGATGCCCAAGTCTCGGTATTCTGGCCGGCGGCACCCGATGGTCCATGGCCCTGTTACCGCTGTCTGTTTCCCTATCCACCACCGCCGGAAGCGGCGCCCAACTGTGCCGAAGCCGGCGTCCTGGGCGTGGTCCCGGGAATTGTCGGGATGATGCAGGCGAATGAAGCGCTCAAGCTGCTGCTGCAGATCGGCAAACCCTTGACCGGAAGGCTGCTGTGCTTTGATGCACGCCAGGCCAGCTGGCGCGAATTGCGGCTGCCGGTCGATCCGCATTGCCCGGGATGCGGCGACCAGCCAGCCGCGGTTGGCGACATCGTCAGCTGCCGGACGGCGGACTGAGGGCCGGCGCAACTACCTCGTACCCGCGGGCCTGCAGCGTCGAGAGATAGCCGTCAGTGGCGAGCAGCTGGCGCAGGGGCAGCACCGCGAAGGTCGAGCGATTGACCGCCAGCGCCGCTTCGGCAGCCTCCAGCCAAACCTCACCCATGCGCTCCGGCAGATCCTCCAGCCCGCGTTCCCGAATCGCCGCGGCACTTAGTATGGCGTTGGCGCAGCTCTGGCGCTGATCAACAAAGGGCAACTCGGCCAAAGCCTCGATATCGCCCACTGCCCAGGCATTGGCCCGATCGCGCATGGTATCCAGATCCTGCTCCAGGCGATCGAGCGTTTCCTCAAAGCAGCGCAGGTCATCCAGATCGGTGGCGGCCACCTCCTTCAGCGCCGACCGGGTGTCATCCAGCCGGATCGCCAGGGTCGGACGGGTGATCGCTACCCGGGCGCGTTTGGCCAGCTTCTGCACCTGCTTGTCAACGAGCGGCTCAAGGGTCATCCCGTTGCGCGCTATTGCGCGCGAGTACAGCTTGTTCGCCGCCAGCAACGGCCGCTTCTTTTCGATACCGCGACCACGGCCGAGGTATTGGCGCTTGAGCAACTCCCAACGCGCATGGAGCTCGGCCGGCATCAATTCACTCAGCGTGCGCTTGTCGGGATTCTTGCGTGCGCCCAAGGCGGTTGGCAGCAGCGCCAAACCACCGAAGAAGCCGACATCGGCACTGAGCTTTCCAACCGGCGACAGCAGCACCTGCTGCGACTGGCCGATGACCAGCGCCGCTTCGTCCGTTTCCCACTCGATGTCCCTGGGCAAAGGCTCCAGGGTCCCTAGCACCCAGAGCACATGATCGCCCTTGCGCACCTGCCATAGGCCCGGTCCAGGCTGGAGCCCGCTCACCACTACCGCTTCAAGCTGCTGCTCCTCGGCCGCAACGGTCGTGATTGGTGCCGTGAACAGACATGCCATACCGAGGGCGATCAGCCACTTGAGTGCTTCAGCCATTTCCGTTGCTCGTGCTGCAGAAGGGATGACGGAGGCTATCGGCCATCGCTGCCCCATTGGTGAAGCGCTCGTTAGCCGCCCTGCGCCCGGACAGGGCGAATTCAGCATCGGAGCTCCGAACAGTGGAATGAGACTGGGCGGATTGAGTGTGCTTGCCGGATAATTGCGCCTGAATCCACTCTTGAGGCGTGCAGCATGGTCGACCAGGGTTTCGAAGCGGAACTGCAAGCCTGGGCCGGTGGTGATCAGTCCGCTGGTGACCGCCTCTATGCGAGTGCCTACGAGGAACTCAAGCAGGTCGCGAGCCGCAGCCTGCGCGCCTACGGTCATGGCGATCAGCTGCACACCACGCTGCTGGTCAACGAGTGCTATCTGAAGCTGAGCGCGAGCAGCGCAATCAATGCCGACACCCGAGGGCACTTTCTTGCTCTTTGCGCCCGCGCCATGCGCCAGATCATCGTTGATTCCGCGCGCCGCCAACTCGCCGACAAGCGCGGCGCCGGCGCCGCCTGGGCGGTGACCCTGAGCCACGCCGATGCTGATGGAGGGTCGGCACCCAATCAGCTATCGCCAGACTCGATTGCGGCTCTGGATCAGGCATTGACCGACCTGGACCGGCGCGAACCGCGCCTGGCACGGATTGCCGAATGTCGGATTTTCAGCGGCATGAGCACCGATGAAATCGCCAGAACCTTTGGCGTCACAGAGCGAACTGTGCAGCGGGAATGGCAAAGAGTGAAGGCCTTGCTGCTGATGGCACTCAGTGCGGGCTCGGACGCATGAACGCAGGCATCGGCAAGCCACAGTCGCATTGGCCGGCCCTGGCGTTCGCACTGATCGCGCTGGTGCTGGGCTCCAGCGCCGCCATGGCCGAGGAACCGGACAGCGAGATCACCCAGCTACTGGACGCGCTGTCGGTTTCCCAATGCGAGTTTTTCAGAAATGGGTCGTGGTACGGTGCCGAACGGGCACGCGCCCATCTGGAGCGCAAACTGGCCTATGTGCGCAGAAGCCAGCCCGATATCAGCGCCGAGCAGTTCATTGCAGTCGCCGCGAGCGAGAGCAGCCGCTCCGGTGAGCCCTATCGAGTTCGTTGCGGCGCTACAGAGCAGCAAAGCGCTCAATGGTTTCTGGAAAGGCTGGAGAAGATCCGCGCCACCGCAAGCATCGAGGAATAGCCATGCTGGAGATCAGGCCCGGCTGCGAGTCCTGTGATAAGGATCTTCCACCAGAATCAAATCAAGCGTTTATATGCACTTTTGAATGTACTTTCTGCGCTGAATGCGCGCATGCCCGCTTTCGGGATATCTGCCCCAACTGCGGCGGCGAGTTGGTTCGACGACCACGGCGTCCTGCAGAACTGCTGGTCCGCTTCCCACCATCCAGCAAGCGGATCTTCAAGCCGCTGGCCTAGGAGTCTGCGCGGCAGAAGGGTTGGAGGCGAAACGGAAGCCCTAGGGATTCAGGCCGTCTATCGAAGTGGCGCGCATAGTCATTCTATGCAAGTCCGACGATAGGCGGCATCAATCGCTAGGGCGCCGTTGCAGCCCCGACCGCTTCTGCCGCGCAGGCTCCTAGCCCGGATTATTCATGAATGTTCGTCGCGAGGGTTTCGCAGACGCGCTGTGGTGCGGTTCGCGGACCTTAAGATCGGCGAAGGCGTACTGACAAATACGTCGAGTCGATAGCAAGGAGCAAACCGCGCCATAGCGCGCCTGCGGAAGCCGCAGTAGAAGGTTCATGAATAATCCGGGCCAGCTAGTGTGCTGTTCAAAAAATCCGTTGGAGCACCACGGCAGCTTCAGCCTGCTGCGCCGCGAGCCTCAGCGTTCGCTCAGCACAGCGGCAATGATCGCAACCCCCTCGACAAAATTGCCCAGCCGGAGATTCTCGTTGGGGCTATGCTGGTTGTTGTCGATGTTGACCGTGGGCACCGTTGCCGCAGGGATCCCAAGGAGTTCGACAAAAGGCGCGATGGGAATCGATCCGCCCATCGTTCGGATCAAAATCGGCTCGTGACCGAATAGCCGACGCATTCCGGCCCGTGCCAGCTTGCCTGGCGCTGCATCAAAGTCGCTGCGAAAGGCGCGGTAGCTCAGCTCGCTGTTCAACTGGACCAGATGGGGATACTGCCGGCGTTCTTCGCCAGTGGGTTCGTGGTCCAGCACGGTGTAGCCCAGATTCGCAATATGGTCTCGAACCAGCGCAAGCAGAGCATCCGGATCCGACTCGACCACCAGACGAATGTCCAATTCCCCTACCGCACGGTCGGGAATGATGGTGCGCGACTGCTCGCCAATCCATGCCGACCCCAAACCGCGAATGTTCAGCGAGGGATACTGAAGTGCCTCCTGCAGGCTGTTGCCGACCCGATCAGGCGCAGCCACACCGATATCGGCAAGGATCTGTTCGGGATCATCGGGGACCTTCTGCAGAATGCTGGCGGTGGCGTCGTCGATCTTCACCCCTGAATAGAACCCTGGTATCAGCACCCGACCATCCATTGATTTCATGGAGGCGAGAATGTGCGACAGGTGCCAGGCGGGATTGGGAATGAAGTTGCCGTAGTGCCCGCTGTGTTGAGGCACCCTGGGTCCATAGGTGGTCAATGTCAGCGTCATCATTCCGCGCGCGCCAAAGGACACCGTGGGCCGATTGGATGCGTGGGGTGGACCATCAAAAATCAGCAGCATGTCCGCCGCCAGCAGATCTCGATGGGCCGCCACCAGTGCGCTCAGGTACGGCGAACCCAACTCCTCTTCGGTGTCGAT
>JAGRJL010000289.1:7137-30495 GCA_020442775.1 Lysobacterales bacterium
CCCTTGGAATCAGCCGCAGAGCGCGCGAACACCCGCCAGTCCGGATCGTAGCCATTATCCAGAGCTGACCATGGAATGATGGTCCAGCCCGCCGCTGACTCTTGCTTGAGCACGGGCACAAAGGGATCGGGTTGTTGCCAGGCAGTAGGGTCAACTGGTTGCCCGTCTGACTGCAGATAGACCAGAACCGTCCGCTTGGCGCCGGATGCCGGCCGTTCAGCATACAGGGTCGGATTTCCCGCCGTTGCCAATTGCCGGGTTGCGAACCCGCGGGCCCGGAACTGCGGTTCCATCCAGGCGATCAGTCGGGTGATATCGTCCGGATGGTGGGCATCATTGGGCAATGAGAGGAATTCCCGGAACAGTTCCAACGCCCGGGGACGATGCTGTTCTGCCAGGGCGATCAGCTGTGCCCCCTGGATGGCCGGTGTCCCGGACTGATCAGGGTCCGGCGCGGCCCCCGCGCTTGCCGCGAACAGGCCTGCGTACAGAGCGAGTCCGAGCGCGGATATGCTGCTGTCGCCATCCATTCGTGGTAACCCTCATACGAGCCTCAGTCGACTCCGATAATAGCCCGAGCACAGCAGGGAGCTCGTTTCTTCGTGATTCGGTCAAGCTTCGATCATCGCTTGGTCATGTGACGTTTTTTGTCAGCCTGAAAATTTCGGCCTTCAGCGCAAATGTGACGGCCATCACGCTCTGAGGTACCGAATGGCGACTAGTTCGTCATAAATGCTCGCTGAAGTGTAAGGAATCATGCCTCTGATGTTTCTAATTGTGCTGCATGACCATTTTCGTCAGCAAATGACGGAAAAACGATGGAAAAGCCCGGTTTTTCCTTGTTCACCGCCAATCCACTCGGTAAAGTCCCGGTCGCCTTGAGGGGCGAAGTGCATTCAGTCACATTCGGAATTGCCGAATCTTGCGCGCTTCAATCCGGTGATCGAGTCGGGGGACGACGTCACCAACCAAACCAACGCGACCCGAGATTGCCCACGCGATCTTGGAACCGAAAGGGGATATCGATGCAAAAGCACGCAATCGCAGGGGCGCTCGCCCTGATTCTCGGCTGCACCCTGGGCACGGCCGCAATCGCAGCCAAGCCAGAGATGGAGCGGGTATGGGTCAAATTCCGCGACAACAATCGCTCGAATTCAGACGCCGCGATCCAGCAGGCCGGTGGACAGGTGCATCACCGCTTCAACGACATCGGCGCCTATGCAGTGTCCGTCCCGTCGCAGGCCCTCAATGGCCTGATGCGTAATCCCAATGTCGAGTACGTCGAGCCCGACGTCGCGCGCTACCCCTCTGCCCAATCGATCCCCTACGGCATCGACATGGTGCAGGCACGCGACGTGTGGGACGCAAACCGCGATGGCAACGTTGATCCCGGTGCGCCCAACGGTAGTGGCGTGATGGTCTGCGTGATCGACTCGGGTCTGTCGGTCTCTCACGACGATCATATGAGTAACGCGATCGTCGGCGGCTATCCGGCGGGCTGGGACAACGACACCTGCGGACACGGCACCCATGTGGCAGGCACCATCAACGCCGCCAACAACAACACCGGCGTGGTCGGGGTCAGCCCCGGCGGCGCCTATATGTACATCGTCAAGGTCTTCGATGGCCCCGATTGTGGCTGGAGCTACAGTTCCGACCTGGTCAACGCCGCCAACGTCTGCGCCTCCCTGGGTGCCAAGGTCATCTCCATGAGCCTGGGTGGCAGCAGCAAGAGTCGCGCAGAAGATGCCGCCTTCGAGCAACTCTATAACCAGGGCCTGCTCAGCATCGCCGCGGCCGGCAATGACGGCAACACCCGCAAGAGCTACCCAGCTTCCTATGACAGCGTGATTTCCGTTGCCGCAGTGGATTCAAGCAAGGCACACGCTGATTTTTCTCAGAGCAACAGTCAGGTCGAGTTGTCCGCGCCCGGCGTTGGCGTCTTGAGCACGGTGCCGTGGAATGGCGCCAGCTTCAGCGTTGGCGGCACCGACTACCAGGTGTCGGTGATGGAAGACAGCGTTCAGGGCACCGCCTCTGGCGCACTGGCCAACGGCGGGACCTGCGAGTCCAGCGGCAGCTGGAACGGTCAGATCGTGCTTTGCCAGCGCGGCAATATCTCCTTTGCCGACAAGGCCAATAATGCCGCCGCCGGTGGCGCCGCAGGTGTGGTGGTCTACAACAATGAGCCAGGCGGTTTTGGCGGCACGCTGTCGGGCGCAGGTCCGAACATTCCGGTGCAGAGCATGTCGCAGGAAGACGGCGAAGCCCTGGTGGCAAGCAGCCTGGGTCAGAACGCTTCGATGAGCACCGTGCTGATTCAGCCCGCGAGCGGCTACGAAGCATGGGATGGCACTTCTATGGCCACCCCCCACGTTTCCGGCGTTGCCGCGCTGATCTGGAGCGCCAATCCGGGCTGGACCAATGCGCAGGTTCGCGACGCGATGGCCATCACCGCTGAGGATCTGGGAGCCGCTGGTCGCGACAACGAATTCGGCTGGGGCCTGGTTCAAGCGGCCGACGCAATCGATTACCTGAACGGCAATGGCACTGGAAACCCCAATCCGCCGAGCGCCCTGGTGGCGAGCGGTGGCTACGTCCGCAACAAGTTCGTCGTCGATCTAAGCTGGAGCGATGGAGCTCAGTCAGTGAATGTCTACCGAGACGGCATCCGCGTTGCCACAGTTCAAAACAACGGCAGCTACAGCGAATCACTGCGCGTTCGTGGCAGCGGAACCTTGAGCTATTTGGTTTGCGATGCAGATACCAGCAATTGCACCAACAGTGCCAGCGTCAATTACTAATCGCGCTGTCCTTTGAGGTTGAGAAGGCCCGCTTCGGCGGGCCTTCTGTATTTGGACAGTTGTTGGTTTGACTCATGGCGTCAAACGGCCTAGCTGAAGCGCTCCCAGAGCGATTCGAACTGCGCTTCGAACAGTTCGATCTGCCCGGGATCGGTTGTCGCAACCAGATTCTCCTCGTTGTAGCGGCTGGCGCTGCGGGTCCAGTTGAAGCTCCCGTTGATCACCTTGTGCTGATCGAAGATGGCGAACTTGTGGTGCATGTGGGCCTGGCTTTGGTCCAGCGCAACCGCCACGCCCTCGCGTGACAGCAATTCAATGTCACTGCCCCGGTCTTCGCTCTTGTCGTCATCGCTGATTACTCGCACCGGTACGCCGCGACGGTGTGCTTCGATGATCGCCTCGGTGATGCGATCGTCGGCGATGGTAAATACGCAGATATCGATTTGCCGGCGCGAGCGGCGCAAATGACTGATCACCGCATTGCGACACTCGTCCCCCGGGCTGAACCAGACCTCACTGCGAACCGCCACCTGATGTTGCACCCGATCCAGGGTCTTGACGATCCCCGACAGCCAGTTGATCAGGGCGGGCATCGATTCGGCATACTGCGCCTGGCGAGCCCGCTCCTGCACCAGGTCAAAGGCGTGGTTGCGCAACTGCCTTAGCTGATCGCCGCGCAGGGGCTGCGCCTCAAGCAGGGCGGCCAACGCGCGCTTCTCCTTGGTGGATAGCACGTGGTCGTCGATGCTGTGGCCCAGTAGTTCCAGGATTGCTTGCATGGTTCGAAAGCTCTCAGTCTTCGCCCGGGAGCGAGTCTAACTTGCATCCTGACTGCAGTTGGTTCCCGGCCGCTCTGCAGCCCGCCAGGTGATCCGAACCAGCGCATTCAGTCGCCCCCACTGCAGCGCGCAAGTGCCTCGGTCCAATAGCGATAGCCGGACTTGGTCAACTGCAGCTGATCCAGAAAGGCCGCCACCTCTCCCGCATTCCACGCCAGATTCGCTTCGCCCGCGGGAATCAGCGTTCGCTGACAGTGACGCAAGATCGCAGCGAACAACTCTGCGGCCGCCACCACTTGTCGACCATCCAGCGTTGCCGGAAGTATGCGGATCTCAAGGGTCCTCAACTCGCCTCGCGGGTGGACAAGGTTCTTCAGGTTGAAGTCGCAGTATTTGCTGAGCCCCAGTCTGCCCAATTGCGCCAGTGCGGCCTCGCAGGACAGATTGCGAAAGCCGTCGGCGTTGACGGTCGCGAGCAGTTCGGCCGGCCACTCGCCGACTCGGCGAAAGCTCGCAGGGGTCGCGCACAGTCGTCGCAGCCGACCACGCCAGGCCGACAGCAGGTTTACCACACTCGCCAGCGTCGCCGAATCGCAAAGCGCCGCACCATCGAAGTGCAAATGCGTAGCGCCTTCGGCTGGCAGAGTGAAGTCCAGTCGGCGCGCTACCTGCAGCAGCGCGTCGATCCGCTGAAAGTGGTGAGAACTGATCGGTGGCGTGATCAGCTCGCAGGGCCTTTCGCGTTCACCAGGCAACGGCGCGGCCAGCGCCAATGGCGCGCCGGCCGAGTCCAGAATCCTGTAGATGCCACCTTCGGCAGGAAGCAGTTGTCCCTGGAAAATTGGCATCAGCGGCAGCATGGCCTGCGGCAACGGCAGCGCCGGATCGATATGCAGACTCATCATCCGCAGCAAACGCTGATCATCGCTGACCACCCGCCACCACCCTTCGCGCGGCGGAGCCTGACGATCAAGATCCGCCTGCAGGGTAAGGTCATCAACGCAGCGCACAATCAGCTGCTGGTGCCGGTCAATTGCCTCAAAGCCGGGCGTGAGATTGTGGAAAACCGGACTCCCGGGCACCTTACTGGGCTCCGAGTCCTGATGCCACACAGTTCGCACGGTGCCGCCGCACTGCGCTGCGCAGGCATCCGCAAGCGATCTGCGGGAGACTCCGCGGGGCGCCAGGAGCTCAATCTCGACCCCAAGTTTCCAGGCAATTCCGGCGGTGCGGGCAGGCATTCGCTTGAGTATTGACTGGCCTATGCCAGACCGCTGCTTCGCTTCAGTGCCGACTGGCGTAGCGTCGCTTTCCACTCAGCCACGTGGATTCCGCGCCCATTCGATCAGCTCCATCGTCATATCGCGCTGACCCATCGACACCTTGTCCGCCAGGCGTGCCTTGGTCTCGTTAATGCTCATGCCCCAGGCTCGCGCCAGCATTTCCGCATCCCCGTAGTTCAAGCCGGTATCGGCGAAGCTGCAGAAATATTCGTGCTCTCGCGCCTGCTCCAATGCGTATTCGATGCCGGAGCGGTTGTTCGCCGCCAGCTTGCGGCCAATCAGCACCTTGGCGTCATAGGCCGAGCGCTGCCACAACTTGCCCAGCATCAGCGCGTCACAGTATTCATAGTTGCTTTCAACATAGCGGTCCACCGCGGCGTCTTCGCTGGGCTCAGCGTCACCCCGCTGGCGGCCACTGGCTTCGGCGACCAGTCGTTCGGCATAGGCGCGGCGTCCGGTCGACACCTTCTCTGCCAGCGCCAGTTTGGCATCCCGGACGCTGCTGCCCCACAGCGCGGCCAACGCCTGCGCATCGGCGTAGGAAAAGCCGGTATCGCCAAACTCACAGCGTTCGCCCTGGCGCCGGGCGTTGGCGATGTCGCTGGCAACAATGTCGGCATTGCCCCAGTTGAGCTTGGGCGGGCGCTATTCCGAAGGCTGAATAGATCAGCACGCTGGCGGTTGATGCCGGAATCTTCTTCATTGCAAGGCGCCCGATCCAGAACTCACGCCGAGATTACTCCACTGAAGGTGCCGCTGGGCCAGCCTGATGGTTCTCAATCGTCATCTTCAATCAACTGGCGATGGACCCGGATCGCCAGGCGCCGGGGAATCACCATTCTCCCGGCAGCTTCCAGGTGCGCCCGGGTGAAGGCGGCACCAAAGAGCAGGATCAGGGACGAGTAATTGACCCACATCAGCAGCAATACCAGTGATCCGGCCGCGCCGTAGGCGGACGAAGCTGCGGAGTTGGCCAGATAGATCCCGATCACGCTACGACCCAGGGTGAACAGCAGCGCAGTCACCAGCGCGCCGAGCAACACATCGCGAAAGCTCAGCACCACGTCGGGCAGAATCCGGAAGATCGCTCCGAACAACAGCGTCGCCAGGGCCACCGACAATCCCAGATCGGCGGCAATCAGCAGTCCCTCCCCCACCGGCAGCCAGTCCTGCGCATAGGCCACCAGGGCCCTGACCACGATGCTGAGCAGCAGCGAGACCAGCAACACAAATCCAATCACCAGCAGCATGGTCAGCGACATCAGTCGGGTGAGCAGCAGTTTCAACAGACCGCTGCGTGATGGTTTGGCGATCACGTCCCAGATCGCGTTCAGAGCGTTCTGCATCTGCCCGAACACGGTGGTCGCGCCGAGGATAATCAGCCCGACGCCCAGTACGGTCGGCCACAGTCCCTTGGAATCAACCTGGGTGCTCTGCACCGCCACCTGCACAAACTCAGCCGCCTGCGGCCCGATGGTGCCCTCCAGCTCAATCATGATCTGTCCGGTGGCTGCGTCCTCACCAAGGACCAGACCAACCACGGCGACCGCCACAATCACCACCGGCGCAATGGAGAACACAGTGAAAAAGGCCAGCGCCGCGGCGTACACGAAGGCCTGTGACTCCAGCCAGATCGAGACTGCGCGCTGAATGGTCTTGAACCAGAAGCGAAGGAACTCGGACATGCAGGCAACCGTGCAGATTTCTCCAGACAACGTGCATCCTAACCCGGAGGCCGGGTCGCATCGCCGATAGTCGAGGCTGCTCGGCGCCGCCGAATCAAGCCGCGCGCTGTCGTTCACCGAGGCTTGCCAAGCAGCGCGCGTACACTCTTGGACAGACGCTCCCGACAACTAGCGCGCCTGTGCAAGAAGCTCGTAACTTTGATCCGGCAGCTGCCCATCGAACGGCACTGGCCCTGACCCGATCCTTTGCTAGTGTGGTGAGCCGTAAATACGTTGAATTTTGTTCCGATGGATATTTGCCTGAGGCAAGGCGAGAGGCGGAGGCATGGCAGCGCTATGGCGATGACCAGCAACGCCGCATTCAGGGAATTGGCTCACTAGCGCGGTGAGTTCAAGGAATTTGCGGTTCACCACGCTAGCATTCAGACGAAACAAACCCCAAGAGTCCAGTGAATATGAGAGCACTGCAGCTATTGTTGATCTCCATCCTGCTGTTGATCGGCTATCGGGTCGCCTACGCGGGCGAGTCCACCGTGTTGATCACCGGCGCCAATCGCGGAATCGGGCTGGCCTACGCACAGGCCTTTGCCGAACGCGGCTACAGCGTGATCGGAACTGCGCGTGACCCGGCCGGCGCCGATGAGCTTCGCCAGATTGGCGCGCGAGTCGAGCAACTCGATGTGGCCGATCCAGCCAGCGTTGCCGCCCTCGCCGAGCGCCTGGATGGCGTCGCCATCGATATCCTGATCAACAACGCCGGGATGTTTGACCGCGCCGACGTGCGTCTGGAGAAGGTGGACTTTGCGACGCTGGAGCGCACCTTCCAGGTCAATGCCTTCGGCCCGCTGCGGGTCGCCCAGGCGCTGATGTCCAATTTGCGAATGGGAAAGAGCAAACGCATCGTCAACATGTCCTCGCAGATGGGCAGCATCGAGAACTCCAATGGGCGTTGGTACGCCTACCGAGGAAGCAAGACCGCGCTCAATCAATTCACCAAAAGCCTGAGCGCCGAACTGGCGCTGGAAGGCTTTGTATGTGTGGTGCTGCACCCCGGCTGGGTGCGCACCGACATGGGTGGCGAGAACGCTACCTACACCACAGAGCAGAGCGTGAACGGCCTGATCAAGGTAATCGAAGCGCTCAAGCCAGAGGACAACGGCCGCTTCTTCGACTTCCAGGGCGAGAAGATTCCCTGGTAACAGGCGGGCCGTGGATTCCACAGGCTGATCAGACGAGCCGTCAGACCAGTCGCCGACTGTGCCTGTACCGGCGGTCGGGTCTTGCATTCGCCAGCAGGGCTGGCTCCTACCCAAGCCCCTCTGAACGCCAGGTCCATTTGCTCAGAGCAAGGTGTCCAGCGCGAGCGATTGCGGGACCGTGTCGGTAGCTTGCCTGCACGCGCCCGCATTTTCCGAATCGCAGAAGCGCCGCAGGCAATCCCGCCGCCCCAGCGTCATCGTTGGTTCTCGACAACCCGAGCCGCTCGCAGGAACCCCAAGCTTCCGCAATCCGACGCAGGGTCTCCCAGCCGTTGAGCAGAAGCTTGCTCGCAAGCGACCTTAACCCCGATCCGACAAACGCACGGAATGCAGCACCTGACGCCTGCGGATGCCGCGCACAGACTCCTGGTATCAAGCGCCGGGACGTTTTCATCCCGCCTCAGCGCTTCCCGCCGCCCTGCCCCAACCCCACCGGCACATGGTTGGCCGAGCGTCGAGTCAACACCATGACGCCGCACAGCACCACCGCGGTGCCGACGATCTGCACCCAGCTGATTCGTTCCCCCAGCAGCCAGTAGCCCAGAAACACCAGCGACACCGGCCCGACCACTGACAGCTGCGCTGTTGTCGCTGAGCCTACCCGCGCAACCGCCGCCATGGTGAGGCTGACCGGCATGAAGGTGCAGAAGACCGCATTGGCGGCGGCCAGTCCGTGAACCGCGGCGGGCAGTTCCAGTAGCGAACCCGGGTCCTTGCGCAGGGCAAAATGGGTCAGGGTCGCCAGGGTGGACACGCACATGGCGTAAGCCACCAGCCGCCGCGCCCCTACTCGAGCGATCAACTCCCCGGAGACCGACATGTAGACCGCATAGCTGGTCGCCGCCCCTAGCACCAGCAGGCTGCCCAGGGCAATGTGTTCACCCTCCACCCGCAGGCTTTCGATCATGACCAGCGCCACGCCCAGATAGCTGATCAGCATCGCCAGCCACTGTCGACCGCTGACCGTGCGTCCGAAGAACAGCAGGCCGATCAGCAGCACAAAGGTGGGATTGAGAAACAGCAGCAGGCGCTCCAGCGAGACCGGCACATACTCCAGCCCCCAGAAGTCCAGCAGCGAAGACAGGTAGTAGCCGACCAGTCCCAGGATCACCACGATGGTCAATTCGCGCCAGCTGAGGCTGTCGGAACGGCGCCAGGCACGGCGGGTTTCGATCACGGCCAGAGAAACAAACAGCGGCAGCGAATACACCATCCGCAGCGCCATCACATCGAGCGAATCGACCCCGTAGCGATACTGAAATTTGGCCAGAATGGCCTTGCCGGAAAACAGCACTGCGCCAAGGAGGCCCAGTGACAGGGAAGCTGCAGTAGCCGGCCAAAAACTTCCCAACTATCTGATTGTGCAGGCGAAATGCGGCAAATTGATTTTGCCCGTTTCTCGTGCTCCTTGGACCATGTAAATGACCTCCGGAAGCCAAGAGCTATCAGCCTCGAGGATCTGATACGGCCGACTTTGAATGTTCAAGTGCCCCCGCCATGGCGCGCATTCCTGCCAGTTCAGCTACGGCGGCAGCCAGTTCGACGCGGGCCCTCCCCAATTCTTCCTGTAAGCGTAGACGGGCCTGATTCTCCTGTTCAATGGTATCCTTAAGGTTGGCCTGTTCTGAGGCGGACTTGGCCAAGTCAGTTTCGAGCTGCTGAACGCGTGCCGGCAACACGGCCAACTTTTCGCTTTCTGAACGTGCCGCGTCACGCTCGCTCGCTACCGAACGAACTTCCTGTTGCAGTCGATTTGTGTGTTCAAGCAAGCGGCTGTTATCGCGATTGAGGTGGATGAGATCGGTGTTCTTCGCATTCAATTGCTCCGCCGCCTGTCGTAGCTCGACCTGTAGGATTTGCACGGCTTGGTCATGCTGTCGCTGCTCCCGCTCACGTTGCTCCTTGGCTGCATTCCTGAAGTGTTCCAACGCATCGCGAGCCGCTTCATGCTTCTCCTCCAATGATTCCAGATGCTCCGCCTGCTCCCGTTCGCGGCGTTCCTGAGCGGTGAGCCGTTCCTGCAATTGCGCTATTTGCACGTGGGCCTGCTGCAGTTGGTCGGTGGTGGCGTTGTGGGCGGTGCGCCCACTTGCCAATGAGTTTTCTAGGTCCTGGAGCCTAGATCGAAGAGAGGTTAGTTCCTGTTCCAGCGCTCTGGCCCGAGCGTTGGACTCGTCGATCTTCGCTTGGCTTATCCCTCGCTGCTCTTCGATGCGCTCATCCGCTTCCTTTTGAAGTTGAGTTGACAGGCTCTGTACCAGGGCTTGGAGGTTCTCACTGATTCGAATTCGGGTACCGACGGTTGCCCCCTCTTCGGCTTCAATCTCCTTCAAGAAGCGATGGATGGTGGTGCGCGATCCCGTGTTGCCAAGCGCGGCCCTGACCAGGTCGATAGAGGGGTGTTTGCCTTGGGCCACCAGCGCTCGGCGGGCCTTCTCTACGTCGGTGCGATACACGCCAGCGCGGGCCATGAAGCCTCCTTGAATTATTTCATACTGCGGTATGTATTACGGTAGTACGTACCACGTTATGCCGCAATAGAGGCACGGCGACGCCTCTTTCTCACGTGGAATAATGCGGGATTATTCCATCTAGACTCACTTCCGGGCCTCGCTCTGCCAAAAGTTCGTACGAAACCGTGAGTTCGGGGTTGCAAGAGACGGACTTCGAGCCAGTCGCCGAAAATTGATTGCCGGCGGCGGTGGTCTTTGCCGCCCTGTGGACCTTCCGACATGTTCATGTTTTGGCACCCAGTAGAATGATGCTCGCGCCCAGGAGAGACACTGCGACGCCAACGGCATCGGTCCAGCTGGGTCGAATGGAGTCCACCACCCAGAGCCAAGTCAAGGCGACGCCGATGTACACGCCGCCGTAGGCAGCATAAACGCGGCCGGCGGCATGCGGATGCAAGGTCAGCAGCCAGACGAATACGGCCAGGCTTGCGGCGGCCGGCAAGAGCAGCCAAGCAGTGCGGTCGTGCTTCAACCACAGGTAAGGGAGATAGCAGCCGATGATCTCTGCCAAGGCGGTGGCAACAAACAGGCCAAGAATCTTGAGTAGTTCCATGGCGGTCCTCCGGATGAGCCGATTGGGTTCTCGCCTAAGACTCGAAACGCGACATGAGCCAACTGCCTGGGTCCTATGGCACTGAATCTGTCAGCAGGCATGACAGACGTGCGATGAACTGCACGGGTTAGGCAATCGTGTCGACTGGGATTTACTTACGCAAACGCGAGGCATTTGTCGATCGGGCCTTTCCCATTTTTTGGATGCTTCTTGGTCGATTTGATAACGCCGGCAAAGCACAATCAGAGCAACCGGACAATCAAGGCCACATAGTCTCCGATGAAATTGTGTACGCCCATAACGCGCGGTATCATCCGCGCATGTTTGCTCCCAGGACACCATTGCTCGCAGCCCTTCGCCGCTCAACCCGGCTGGCGGCGTTTGCGCTTGTTGTCTTCGTTTTCCGGCTCGGGTTAGTAGCAGCGTGCGCGCCCGGTGATTTGGCGGAAAGCCTTGCGTCGGGTGGCGGAGATCCCGCTGTTCACCTATCCGTTGAAGGCGACCAAGCCGACCCCGGTGGGATCAAGGCGCATGACAGCGGCCATTGCTTGCATTGCGGCTGCCATGTCCCCGCTGCATTGCCGACTGCCATCGTCGCGCAACTGCTCTCCTTGCCAATCTCGCAGGATCGCCAGGAGGCGCATTCCCCTCCCGATGCCCACGTTTGGCGTGAGCTAAGACCGCCCATCGCCTAGTCCTCGACCGTCCGACCCCGTCGCCACCGCGTGATGGGCCTGTCCGTTCGTTCAAGGATTTCTTTCCATGGATTTTCATGCTGTTGCGCGAGCCCGTTGGCTTGCCAGCGGCGTGTTGCTGGCCGCTCATTCACTGAGCTCAGCGCACGCTGCCATTCCACTTGATTCGCCCTGCGCCGTTCGCCAAGCTTGGTCCGATCATCCGGCGTCGGAGGCGGCGGAGCAGACACTCGCGGCGGCCCGTGCGCGTGCCGAAGCATCCTCGCTACCTCTCTACAACCCCGACCTGGAAGTCGCGGTAGACAAGGAAGGCGGCGACCGCACTTCGACGGCAGGGTTGTCCCTGACGCTTGATCTGTTCGGCAAGCGCGGCGCCAATCGCGCACTCGGTGTCGCTGAATACGATGCTGCGGCCGCCGAGGCCGCCTATCGCCGAAGCGCCTTCGCACAGCAGTGGTTATTGGCATCCATCGATCGCCAATCTGCACTGTCCCGCCGCGATCTGGATTTGCAGCGTTTGGCTCTGATGCAACGCTTTGCTGACCTAGCTCAGCGTCAGTTCGATGCGGGCGATGTTTCGGCGCCCGAACGCGATCTGGCGGCGCTGGCGCGGGATCAAGCAGAAGCCGAACACGCTGCCTTGTTGGCTGATGTCGCGCGCGCGGAAGAAGCGTTTCGGGCGGTTGGTGGCGATACCAGCACGAGCGATTTCGCAAAGTGCACATCACAGAACCTGGTGTTAGATGCCGACTTTGACCCTTGGCGCACTCCAGAAGGTCGGCTCGCACGTGCCAACCAGCAGGCCGCCGCACAGCGGGTGTCCGTTGCGGATAGAGCACGCCGCGCCGATCCGACGCTCAGCATCAAAGCGGGGCGGATTGAGCTGGGCCCGACTACTGACAACGTGCTCGGGTTCTCCGTCAGCGTGCCGTTGCAGTTCCGCAATCCGTATCGTGCAGAAGTCACGGCCGCGCGCGCCGAGGCGGACGCCGCTTCAGCAGAGCAGGCACGGATCGAGCGCGAATTGATCGCCCGGGCGGAACGCGCCAAGTCGACCTTGAGCGCACTCAAAGCGGCCTGGCAGCGCTGGCAAGCCGGACCCGGTGCGCGGCTTGGCGGGCGGACGGATCTTCTGGAGCGCCTGTGGCGTGCCGGCGAACTCAGTACCGCCGACTACCTGACGCAACTCAACCAATCGCTGGCGACCGCATTCGCCGGCGTGGACCTGCAAGGCCAGGCCGCACGTGCCGAGGTCGAGGCGCTGTACGCCACCGGCCGGCTCGATGCCTGGATCGGCTTCGATGCCCCCCATTCCGAGAACAGCCCATGATGACGATAAATCGAACCCTGGCGATCGCCTTGGCGAGCCTGCTCCTGCTTAGTGCGTGCACGGATGACAGCGACCCGAGTGTTGCCAAGCAGCGTGATCACGCGGACCGCACGGCGACTGCCGATGGCAGCGAAAACCACAACGACGACGGTGACGAACACGGCGATGAACACGGCGACGAGGCGCATGACGAAGCGGCGCCGCGCTGGAATGCCACCTCCCTGGAGGTCGCCGGCATTCGTGTGGCCACCCTGCAACCGCAGTCCCTGCGCGAGACTCTGCGTGCGCCCGGCGAAGTGGTCGATAACGGCTATGGCACGACGCTGATCACCCCGCGTATCGACGCGCTGGTGGTCAAGCGCCACGCGCGGCTCGGTGAGGAAGTGCCGAAGGGCGCGCCCTTGGTCACTTTGTCTAGTGTTGAGGTCGCAGAGGCGCAGTCCGCGCTTCGTTTGGCCGAGCAGGAATGGAAACGGGTGCAGGCGCTGGGTCGCGATGCGGTTTCGGGCCGACGCTACGGCGAAGCCCAGGTTGCCGTGGAACAGGCGCGAGCGACGGCACAGGCCTATGGATTGGGCAGCGACGTCGAAGTCAATGCGCGGGGCGATTTCACCCTGAAGGCGCCGCATGCGGGTCGGATCACGCAAGATGCCTTCGTGATCGGCCAGCGAATCGAGTCGGGTCAGGTGTTGTTCCGCCTGGTGGACGAGTCGATCGTGTGGGTCGATGCCAAACTTCCCGCCGAGCAGGCGCATCGCATCGCGATCGGGGCTGAGGCCGAAGTCGCGCTGGGTCAGCTACGGCTGCGCGGCAAGGTGATGCAGCACGCTCATCACACCTCGGAAGACACCCGAAACGCCAAGATTCGTTTGGAGGTGCCCAACGCGGGCGATCGCCTGCATGGCGGCGACTTTGTCGATGTCTACCTGCCGGCGGGTGAGCCGGGCCCGGCGCAGCTGGCGCTGCCGACCGCCGCTCTGGTGCAGATGGAAGGCGAGACCGTCGCGTTTCGACAAGACGGCGAATCCATCGAACCTGTGCCGGTGCGTACTGGCGCGGTGATCGGCGATCAGACCGTGATCCTGAGCGGCCTTGCTGCCGGAGATCGGGTGGTGATTGAGGGTGCCTACGTGCTCAAGTCGCAGGCCTTGAAGTCACAGCTGGGAGAAGGTCATGCGCATTAACATCGCCTTCCACCTCAATGGGAGGGCAGCATGCTGAATCGCCTGGTGGAAATCTCCCTGCGTTACAAATTCCTGGTGCTGATCATCTTTGCCGTGGTCGCCTTTCTCGGTGCCCGGGCGGTCCGGGATGTGCCGATCGATGCGTTCCCGGATGTCACGCCGGCCCAGGTCAACATCTACACTGAGTCGCAAGGGCTTGCGGCCGAAGATGTCGAGCAACTGCTGACCTTTCCGGTCGAGTCGGCCATGGCCGGCCTGCCCAAGGTGCAGGAGATTCGTTCGGTCAGCCTGTTTGGCCTGTCCTATGTCGCGGTCTACTTCGACGATGACATGGACATCTACTTTGCGCGCCAGTTGGTCAACGAACGGCTGCAGGAAGTGGGCGATCGCTTGCCGGAAGGCTATGGCAAACCCAGCATGGGGCCGAATGCCTCTGGCCTCGGTCAGGTGTTCTGGTACACCGTCGAGCGTGCGCCGGGCATTTCGGCCGAGCAGATCTCCGACATGGATCTGCGTACCTGGCAGGACTGGACGCTGCGGCTGATCCTGCGCACGGCGCCCGGCGTCGACGATGTCACGTCTTGGGGTGGCGGTGAGCGCGAGTTCCAAGTGCAGATCGATCCGCAACGTCTGTATGCCCGCGGTCTGGGTTTTGCCGATGTGATCGAGGCTATCCCGGCCAACAACGGCCAGGTCGGCGGCAATGTCATGGACGTGGGGCGTGAGCAGTATCTGGTCCGCGGCCTGGGCTTGGTGCGCTCGGCCGCAGATATCGGTGCCATCGTGCTCAAGTCCGAGGACGGCGTGCCGGTGTATCTGCGTGATGTGGCCCGCGTGGAGCAGGCGCCAGCACCGCGGTTCGGTGCGGTGACCCGCGATGGCGAGGAAGTGGTGTTGGGCATGGCCTTGGCGCGCATCGGCGAAAACGCCAAGGATGTGGTTGAGGCAGTGAAGGCCAAGCTCGACACGGTGGCCAAAGCACTGCCCGAGGGCATGGTAGTGCGGCCGATCTACGAGCGCACTGATCTGGTCAACAAGGCAGTCGGTACCGCCACACGCGCGCTGATCGAGGGTTCGATCCTGGTGGCCCTGGTTCTGTTCTTGTTTCTCGGCGAGTTACGCTCGGCCCTGGTGGTGATTGTGACATTGCCGCTGGCGATGCTGATTGCCTTTATCGGCATGGGCCAGACCGGGCTGTCGGCCAATCTGATGTCGCTGGCGGGGCTGGCCATAGGCATCGGCATGATGGTGGATGGCGCGGTAGTGATGGTGGAGAACGCCTACCGCATCATGGCCGAGCGACGCGCGCATGGCGAACAAGTCAATCGCACGGCCGCTGTGTTGGCCGCCGCGCATGAGGTGGCCAACCCGATCGCTTTTGCCATCCTGATAATCATCGTCGTGTTCCTGCCGCTGTTCAGCCTGGAGGGTTTGGAAGGCAAACTGTTCAAGCCCATGGCCTTTAACATCGCATTTGCGATGGCGGGTTCGCTGGTATTGAGCTTGACCTTGATTCCGGTGCTGGCGGCGATGCTGCTCAAGCCCGGCGAGGAAAAGGACACCCGTCTGATGGGCGTCATCAAACGGCGCTACCGACCGCTCCTATTGGCCGCATTGGCACGCAAACGTGTGGTGGTGATCTCGGCAGGTGTGGCGATGCTAGGCAGCCTCGCGCTGTTCCCGCTGCTCGGCAAGGAATTCATGCCGCAGCTGCAGGAGGGCTCGATCATGTGGCGGGTCACCGGGATTCCGTCCACTTCGCTGGATGAATCGATCCGCACTAGCAATACGATCGCCGAGGCCTTCAAGAAGTTTCCGGAGGTGGAGACGACGCTGGCGATGATCGGCCGCGCAGAAAAGGGCGAAACAGCCGATGTGAACTACATGGAGATCTACACCGCCTTGCATCCGGAGGACGAGTGGGACACCGGGCGCTCGATCAAAGAACTTGAAGAGGCCATGCAGGAAACGCTGGAAGAGGTCGTTCCCAACGTCGTACCCGGCTACACGCAGCCGATCCAGATGCGCGTGGAAGAGTTGATCTCCGGTGTGCGGGCCACGCTTGCGCTCAAACTCTATGGCGAGAATCTGGGCGAGCTCGATCGCCTCAGCGCGCAGATCAAATCGGTGCTGGCCGGCGTGCCCGGCGTCGCTGATTTGTCCCTGGAAGCAAACGTCGGCAAACCGCAGATCCGCATCGAGGTCGACCGCGACGAGCTGGCCCGTCACGGTATGAACGCCGAAGAGGTGCTCACGATCGTGCGCAACGGACTCGGCGGCGAGCCGGTCAGCGTGTTGCTCGATGGCGTCAAGCGCTTCGATATTGCCGTGCGACTGGATCAGGGCACGCGGGAGTCGGTCGAATCATTGCGGCGCATTCCCTTGCTAACGGCCAGCGGTGCATTGGTGCCCCTGGGTGAAGTGGCCAAAGTGAGTGTGGCTGAAGGGTATTCCTTCGTGCGGCGCGAGCAGTTGCAACGCTATGCGGTGATTCAGATGGACGTGCGCGGTCGCGATGTCGATGGTTTTGTGCGCGAGGCAAGTGCAGCGGTGGAACAGCAGGTGAAGATGCCAGCCGGCTACTGGATCGAATGGGGCGGCGCCTTCGAAAACCAGCAACGCGCGTTGGCCAAGCTGAGCTTGATCGTGCCTATCACGATCTTCTTCATCTTCGTGTTGCTCTACACCGCGTTCAACTCGATCAAATACGCCACTTTGATCATCGCCAATGTGCCCTTTGCCACCATCGGTGGGCTGCTCGCGCTGTTCATCACCGGGCAGTACCTGTCGGTGCCCTCTGCGATTGGCTTTATCGCCGTGTTCGGCGTGGCGATGCTCAACGGCATCGTGCTGGTTAGCTTCCTCAACGAGCAGCAACAAAAAGGACTCACTGTGCGCGATGCAGTGCTGCAGGGCACGGCTCTGCGACTGCGCCCGGTGCTGATGACCGCCAGCGTGGCGATCCTCGGCTTGGTGCCGATGCTGATATCCAGCGGCGTGGGCGCTGAAACCCAGCGTCCGCTTGCCACCGTCGTCGTCGGTGGACTGCTGAGTTCCACCTTGCTCACCCTGATCCTGCTGCCCGTGCTCTACGAGTGGCTGGAAACCCGTACCACTCGCCCGGAGGACCGCGCATGAAACGCATCACTGCTTTATTGCACGCGCATCGCATGAGCGACATCGTGCATGCGCTGGAGGCCGTCGGTCAGCGGCGGATGAGCATCACCCACGCGCATGGCCTGCTGTCGGCCAGTGACAGCCGGGAAAGACAGTTTTCGGTGGAACTGGGTGAGTTGGTCACACAAGAGATCCAACTCGATGTGTTCTGCGAGGACGCTGAAGCGGCGTCGGTGGTCGCCCTGCTCAAGCGCCACGGTCGCACGGGTCAGCACGTGGCCGGCTGGATCTTCGTGGCGGATGTGCTCGACGGACTGGTCATTGATGGGGGTGGTGGATGACGGAAGAGGATTGCATGGGGCGTCATGTGCCGGCCCGCACCGCGGTCCGATCAAGGGGGCGCGCTGGGCGCGCGCCCCTCCTCCTTGCCGGGCGCCACTCTGTCGTCGCGGCGCCGCAAGGCGCCAAGGATCGTACAGCCACCGCGTGCGGTGCCGGCACATTGGCTGATCACACGCTGCAGTTCATCGGCCATTCGCGTGAGTTCTTCCACTCGCCGCTGTACTTCCGCCAAGTGGCCGCGAGCCACCGCATCGACTTCGTTGCACGACAGGTTGGGGTCGTCGTTCAAACGCAGCAGGCTGCGTATCTCGTCGAGGCTAAAACCCATTTCCCGACCGCGGCTGATGAACTGAAGCCGGTCGACATCCGCTGTCCCGTAAGTGCGATAGCCGGCGCCGGTCCGCAATGGCGCCGGAACGAGGCCAATGCGCTCGTAGTAACGGATGGTTTCGAGGTGGCAGCCGCTCAGAGCGGCTGCCTCACTGATTTTCATTCGCATTTGCCTTGACCCTGTACCTACTACGGAGTTTACTCTGTGCGCGCCTTCCACCGCCCAGTCAACTCAACAGTTGCGTGATTGCCATGACAGTTTCAAATACGCTCGCTCGACTCAGTCTTCTGACCCTTTTGCTGGGATGCATGCTCCCCCCATCGGCCGCGGCCGATCAGGTGTCGGTGAACCCCCGTCAGACCTGGCAGATGCTGGAATACATCGCGGTGGACTATGCCGGGGCGGTGCAAGAGGGTCAGGTTCGGGACGCTGCCGAATATGCCGAGATGCGCGAGTTCGCCGGTGTGGTGAAGGCGCAATTGATGCAACTCCCGGAAACACCGAATCAAGCCCGCCTCTTGGCAGCGGGCGATCGATTGATCGCATCGGTTGCCGCGAAGGCCGAGCCGGCGCAGGTAGCTTCACTGGCACGTGCTCTGGCCGACGAACTGCTAGCCAGTTATTCCCTCGCAACGGTGCCTTCGCTTCCACTTGATCTGGACCGCGCAGCTCAACTTTATGTACAGCAATGTGCTGGCTGTCATGGCGTGGAAGGGCGTGGCGATGGCCCCACCTCGGCCAGTCTCGATCCTCGCCCGATCGCGTTCACTGACCAAGTCCGGGCCGCTGAGCGCACTCCGCTCGCGCTCTATGAAGTGATTTCCCAGGGCGTGCCGGGGACAGGTATGGGCAGCTTTGCGGGCTTGGCTGACAACGATCGATGGGCGCTGGCGTTTCATGTCGGCGGTCTTGCGTATTCGGCAAGTTCTCGCCGGGAAGGCGCGAAATTTTGGCCCAAAGCGGTTCGAGCCCACACGCGGGTCCCAACGTTGGAGGCACTAACGCGACTGCGGGAAGCGGACTTGGCGACCACTCTGCCAGCCGACCAGGCCAACGCGATCGTTGCCTACTTGCGAGCCAATCCCCAGGCAGTGCTGGAACCGTCGGGCAAGAGCAACCCGTTGGCCTTGGCACGCCAGCAATTGGCTGCCAGCGAACGCGCGTTCGGCAAAGGCGACTATCAGGGGGCCACTACCCTGGCATTGTCGGCCTACTTGGACGGCGTCGAACCGATCGAGCCTACCCTCGCGGCGCGCAACCCTGACTTGCTGCGAGAGATTGAGGCCGCCATGGGACGGTTTCGAGCCTTGGTCGGGGGCCATTCCAGCCCAGAAGCCCTCAATGCACAGGTCTCACTCATGAACATGCTGTTCGATCGTGCTGACGCCGTCGTTCAGGACGGCCAGGCAGACCCCACCGCTGCCTTTCTTGGCAGTTTTACCATTTTGGTCCGTGAGGGGCTTGAGGCGTTGCTGATTGTGATCGGCATTATCGCGTTCTTGCGCAAAACCGAGCGCGAAGACGTGCTGCCGTACGTCCATGCTGGCTGGCTGGGCGCCCTTCTGGCCGGCGGCCTCACGTGGGCTGTTGCGACCTACGTCGTCGATATCAGTGGGGCCAATCGTGAGGTGACCGAAGGGGTGTCCGGCCTATTCGCCGCTGCAGTTCTGCTGAGCGTGGGCATCTGGATGCATCAGAAGAGCGTGGCCGGGCGCTGGCAACAGTATCTGCACGCCAAACTATCTGCGGCCTTAACGCGTCGTTCCGCGATCTTTCTGTTCACCTTGGCGTTTGTGGCGGTATACCGAGAGGTGTTCGAGACCATTCTATTTTTTATCGCTCTGTGGAGCGAACAAAGTGCCGGTGCCATGACAGCGGGCCTGCTAGCGGGCATCGTCGTATTGGTCGTTGTTGCCTATTGCATGTTGCGTGTCAGCAAGCGCCTGCCCATCGGCCGCTTCTTCTCGGTGAGCTCCTGGTTCATTGCCGTGCTTGCCGTCGTACTGGTTGGCAAAGGGGTAGCGGCGCTGCAAGAAGCCGGTTGGGTGGGGCTACGCTTTATCAACATGCCGAGGATCGAATGGTTGGGTGTTTACCCCTCTTGGCAGTCCTTGCTGGCCCAGATTTCTGTCGCCTTGGCCGCCGTTCTGGGGTTTTACGTCAATGCCCGCGTTTCCCGTGCACCGGCCCCTTAATTCGCCTTGTCCCGAGCGTCCCCAGTACGTAGGAATTCCGACGTGTCAGTCGATCAAAGTGATTCACGTGCGGCCAACCAGTCGTCGACGCCTTCGGCCGTGAAGCCGGGGCGCGCGTTTCGCATCTCGAATATGGATTGCCCCAGTGAAGAGAGCGAGATTCGCCAGGCGGTGGCGGGCCTTGGTGACGTGCGCGGATTGCACTTCGATCTCTCGGCCCGGGTCGTGCGGATCGATGCATCTGATTCCGCGACACAGCGTGCGCTTGGCGCGATCCGGCGCGCGGGTTTCGATCCGCTGCCACTGCCCGACGCGGATTCCGCCGCGTCGACGGATCGTCTAGTGGAAGGACTGCCGCGACTCGGGGCGGGTCTGCTTATCGCCCTGGCGGCCGAGGCCGTGCACTTCTTCGTTGAGGGTTCGATGGCAGGCTCGGTATTGGGCATGGCGCTGGCGCTGACGGCCATCGCACTAGCCGGCGCGTCGACCTATCGCAAGGGGCTGGCGGCCTTGATTCGTGGGCGGCTCAACATGAACGCGCTGATGTCGGTGGCGGTGACCGGCGCCTTCCTGATCGACGAATGGCCGGAAGCGGCCATGGTGATGGTGCTTTATGCATTGGCTGAAGCAATCGAGGCGCGTGCTCTCGATCGCGCCCGCAATGCCATCAAGAGCTTGATGGCGATGGCGCCGGACACCGCCGAGGTCCAGCAGCCCGATGGCGGCTGGGCCGACGCACCGGTATCGCAGGTCGCCTTGGGAACGCGCGTACGGGTCAAGCCGGGCGCGCGAATTCCGCTCGATGGTGTGATTGTGTCGGGCCAAACATCGGTCAATCAGGCCCCGGTCACCGGCGAGAGCCTGCCGGTCTACAAGGGGCCGCAGGATTCGGTGTTTGCCGCCACGATTAATGTCGCCGGAACCATTGAAGTCACGACAACCGCGCTGGCCTCCGACAGCACTTTGGCACGCATCATCCGCGCCGTTGAAAGCGCGCAGGCGGCGCGGGCACCTACCCAACAGTTCGTCGATCGCTTTGCCGCGGTGTACACGCCGGCCGTCTTTGCCGTGGCCCTGTTGGTGGCGTTGGCCAGTCCCTGGCTATTGGGATGGGCTTGGACCGAGTCGGCCTACCGAGCCTTGGTGCTTTTGGTGATCGCCTGTCCCTGCGCCTTGGTGATCGCCACACCCGTGACCGTCGTCAGCGGCCTGGCAGCGGCGGCGCGGCGCGGCATCATCATTAAGGGCGGCGTGTACTTGGAATCCGCCCGACGCCTTCGTGTCGTGGCGCTGGACAAGACCGGTACGATCACCGAGGGCAAGCCGAAGCTGGTGGATCAGCGTGTTGTGGCTGATGAGCCAGATCGGGTTTTGGCCTGGGCATCCCGCTTGGCCGGCCACTCCGATCACCCGGTTGCGCAGGCCATCGCCCAAGGCCTGCCCCGTGTCGATGGCGACGTGGAAGGCTTTGCGGCCTTGGCGGGCCGCGGCGTGCGTGGCCTGATCGATGGCGAACTGCTGCACTTGGGCAACCATCGGTTGATCGAAGAGTTGGGTGTGTGTTCGCCGAGCATTGAAGCGGTGCTCGACGAGCATGAGCGTCAGGGCCGGTCCGTCACCATGCTGGCATCCACGTCCAAAGTGCTGGCGATCTTTGCGGTAGCCGACACCATCAAGGACAGCTCGCGTGCGGCAATCTCACATTTGCACCATATCGGTGTTCGATCGGTGATGCTGACCGGCGACAACGCCGTCACCGCACGCACCATTGCCGTGCAGGCCGGAATCGACCACGCACGCGGCGATCTACTGCCCGACGACAAACTTCGCATCATCGGCGAACAGCAGACCGAGTATGGGCCGACCGCGATGACCGGCGACGGTATCAATGATGCGCCGGCCTTGGCCAAGGCCGACATCGGCTTCGCCATGGGCCGGGGCGGCACCGACACCGCGATGGAAGCCGCCGATGTGGTGGTGATGAACGACGACTTGCGGCGCGTCCCCGAGACCATTGAGCTATCGCAGCGCACACACCGTCTGCTGTGGCAGAACATCAGCTTTGCACTCGGCGTGAAGGTCGTGTTCCTCATCCTCGCCATGCTTGGTCACGCAACCATGTGGATGGCGGTGTTTGCCGATATGGGCGCGAGTTTGATCGTGGTGTTCAACGGGCTCCGAATCCTGCGGCAGTCGGCGAGCGTCTAACAACGCGTTCGCCCACTGACGGCAGCACTTGACTCCGTAGTGGGGTACGGGGTGCATCATAGTCGTGCCGTCATGGATGGATACGACGCATGTCCGCACTCACCATCGGAAAACTCGCGCAGCAGGCCGGTGTCGGCGTCGAGACCGTGCGCTTCTACGAGCGCGAGGGGCTGTTGCCGGTCCCGCCGCGGCGCGGGGTCGGTTTCCGTCATTATCCGGCGGAAACGATCGAGCGGCTGCACTTCATTCAACGTGCCAAGCGACTCGGGTTCGCCCTCAAGGAGGTCCGCGAGCTGCTTGAATTGCGCGTCAGTGCCGATGTGAGTTGTGCCGAGGTGCAGCAGCTGGCCAGCGCCAAGCTGGCCGACATCGAGGAGCGCATTCGCGACTTGCAGCGGATGCGCAAGGCGCTGCGCGCATTGGCCGAGCATTGTCAGGCTGACGGCCCGATTAGCGATTGCCCGATCTTGGACTTCCTGTCTCGGGAAGCAGGCTGATCATGCGCAGCGTCGACTTCATCTACTTCAGCGGGTGCCCTCACATCGAGCAGACGCGGGCCCATCTGCGGCAAGCCTTCGATGCTGTTGGCGCCGAGCCGCGCTGGCTGGAATGGGATGCCAGCGATCCGGCGACCCCCGACGAGTTTCGGCAGCACGGCTCGCCCACGGTGCTGATCAACGGACGCGACGTTGCCGGCGTGACATCGGCCACCGGTGGCGGCTGCCGGGTCTATGACGGAGGCGACGGACTCACCGGCGTGCCATCCGTCCCGTTGCTGATCGCGGCGCTGGGTGGGCTGCCATCGCCGGCAGCAAGCGCCGCCACGGCTCCGCCCAAGCTCGGATGGCGTCGCCTGTTGGCCGTGGCGCCGAGTCTCGCCGTGGCTGCGGTGCCGGTCGGCACCTGTCCGGTCTGCATCGCTGGAACCGTGGGTGCGCTGAGCGCCCTGGGCATCGGGTTTCTTCTGGAGACCCGCTTCCTGCTGCCGATCACCGTGCTTGCGCTGACCTTGGCGCTGGGCTCACTTGCTTGGCGTGCGCGTGCGCGCTGGGGTTATTCGCCACTCGTGCTCGGCATCGT